>NZ_JBEXSZ010000026.1:0-69995 GCF_040613865.1 Streptomyces sp. NPDC006197
CCCATGAAGGTGACGCCGATCATGGCGGTGAGGGTGGCGGCGAGTCCCGCCCACCATCTGCCACGGGGGTTGCCCAGCCGGTGGGCCGTCCACCACGCCGCCGCCGCGAGGGCGAGGGCGACGAGTGCGCAGCCGGCCAGATAGCCGTAGTGCTGTTGGAAGATCGCGGTGAACACAGGTGCGTTCCTTGCCGGTTCGGGGCGTGAGGAGGCCGAGCGGCCCCGCACCGGCAGACGGAGCCTTCGTGACGAACGGTTTCGGCAGCCCGTGACTTCTGTCAGGTCCACCCGCGTCGGAAGGGGCGCCGAGGCCTCGACGGCTCAGCCGTCCGCCGTCACCAGGACGAGCGGCGTTCCCCCGCAGGGCAGCAGGCGCAGGCCGGCGGCGCGGTGTTCGGTCGGCGGGCCTGCGAGGGCTGCGGCGAAGTCGGGGCCCTTGGTGAGGGATCCGGCGAGATGGGCCGGGTCGGTGGAGGCGGCGACCCGGCCGCGCGCGTTGACGAGCCGGGCCGGTCCGGGCAGCCGCTGGAGCACGGGGAGGACGGCCGCTTCGAAGTGCCGCAGGTAGACGTCGGCGGCGGCCACGCCCACGAACCGGCCGCCGAGGGCGACCGGCGCGGAGAGCGTGAGGCTGTACTCCTCGGAGCACAGGTAGTCCACGTAGGGCCCGGCGACGGCCCGGCGCCCGGTCTCGCGGGGCAGGGTGTACCAGTCCCAGTGGGTGTAGTCGGAGTAGGCGGAGTGCTCCGGGTCGAGGTCGAGGAGGAGCGGCCGGACGGCTCCGCCGGGGCCGCGCTGCCACCACTCCAGCCAGCCGGGTACGTCGGCGAGGAGGCCGGGGGCGGCGACGAAGCCGACACCCGAGACCAGCGGGTGGGCCGCGAGCCGGGCGTGCAGTCCGGGGCGCAGTCCGGTCAGGTCGGCGGCGACGGGCGCGCGGCCCGCTCCGGTCGTCTCGGCGAGCAGGGCGCTCGTCTCGGCGCCGGTCTCGGCGACGGCGGCGAAGACCTCTTCGAGGGTGTCCCGGACGCGGCCGACGACCACGTCGACCGGGTCCGTGTCAGCGACGGCCCCCGCGGGGCCCGCGAGCCCGGTGCTCCTGCCCATGCGTGTCCTCCTCGGGCTCGGTTGCGCGGCCGGGGGTGCCGAGGCGCAGCGCGATCAGCCGCCCCACTGACTCCCGTACGCATGTCTCGGCGAGCGTTCTGGCCCGCTCGTCGGCCTCATCCTGCACGGCGGAGATCACGGCGCGGTGACGATCCGACACATTGCCGAGATGGGCGGGGTCGTCGAGGACGAGGCAGAGGAGTGCGCCGAGGTCCGTCTGGAGGGCGATCTCCTCGCGGGTGAGGCGGGCGGACTGGGCGGCGGCGGCGAGTTCGACGTGGAAGCGGCCGTAGAGCCTGCTGCGGGTCGCCGGGTCGCCGGCGGCGGCGAGTTCCTCGACCGTACGGGTGAGGGGGCGCAGGTCTCCGGGCTGGGTGCGGCGGGCGGCGAGCAGGGCGGCGGCGCCGGAGACGGCGGCCCAGTGGTCGCCGAGGTCGCGGAGTTCCTCGGTGGACCAGTCGGCGAGGCGGGCGCGCAGCCGCTCCTGCGGCGGGTTGTCGGGCAGGGTGACGAAGCTGCCGCCGCCGCGGCCCCTGCGGGTGGTGACGAGACCCTGCTGCCGCAGAGCCATGAGGGCTTCGCGCAGGGTGACGGTGGAGACGCCGAGCTGTCCGGCGAGTTCGGTCTCGCCGGGCAGCTGCTCCCCGTCGGCGAGGAGTCCGAGCTCGATGGCGTCGCCGATGCGGCGGACGACGGTGTCGACCCGGGCCCGGGTGTCGACGGGGGTGAAGACGGCCCTGCGGGCCGCGCCGGTTCCGGCCGCGCCGTCTGCCTCGTCCGGCCTGCCGTTCGGTCTCACGGTTAACCACCTCGCGCGTCGAGCGTTGACTCAGGCTTTACCTTAAAGGGGTCTTGAGATTTGAACTATGACTTCATATGTTTACGCCCACGTCCGAGCAACGCTCCACCGCACCAGAAAGGTTCCCGCCCATGGAGGGAATGGCGATCCGGCTGACGGGACTGCGCAAGGCCTACGGCCGGACCGAGGCCGTGGCCGGGGTGGACCTGGAGATCGCGGACGGCGAGTTCTTCTCGATGCTCGGCCCCTCCGGCTCCGGAAAGACGACCGTGCTGCGGATGATCGCCGGCTTCGAGGCACCGACCGCCGGGACCGTCGAACTGGCCGGCCGCGACGTCACCCGGCTGGCCCCCTTCGAGCGGGACGTGCACACCGTCTTCCAGGACTACGCGCTCTTCCCGCACATGACGGTCGAACAGAACGTCGCCTACGGCCTCAAGGTCCGCGGCGTGCCCCGCGCCGAGCGCCTGGTGCGCGCCCGGGCCGCCCTCGCACAGGTCGGCCTCGACGGTCTCGGCAGGCGCCGGCCCGCCGAGCTCTCCGGCGGCCAGCGCCAGCGGGTCGCCCTGGCCCGCGCGCTCGTCGGCCGCCCCCGCGTCCTGCTCCTCGACGAACCCCTCGGCGCGCTCGACCTCAAGCTCCGCGAGCGGATGCAGGTCGAACTCAAGGAGATCCAGCGGGAGGTCGGCATCACCTTCGTCTTCGTCACCCACGACCAGGAGGAGGCCCTGACGATGAGCGACCGGATCGCCGTCTTCCACCAGGGCCGGATCGAGCAGGTCGCCGCCCCCGCCGAGATCTACGAGCGCCCCGCGACCCCCTTCGTGGCCGGTTTCGTCGGCACCTCCAACCTGCTCACAGGGGAGAACGCCCGGCAGGTGGTCGGGACGGCGGGCACGTACAGCATCCGCCCGGAGAAGATCCGGATCCTCCCCGACCACAAGGCGCCCGGCGACCCCGGGCACGCCACCGCCGCCGGCACCGTCGCGGAGGTCGTCTACCTCGGCGACTCCACCCGCTTCCTGGTCGACCTCGACGGCGGCGGCCGGCTCACCGCACTCCAGCAGAACCTGGAGACCTCCTCCGCCGACCTCGCCGCCTTCCGGGGCGCCCGGATCGGCCTCCAGTGGCACCCGGACCACGCCGTGCGCGTCCCGGACAACGCGTAAAGCACCGTCGAAACCCCCGTCCCCTCACGCAACGGAGAACCACGTGCGCCCGCACCGCTCCCTCCTGACCGCAGCCGCCCTCTCCGGGCTGCTCCTCGTCACCGCCTGCGGATCGGCCGACCCGGCGGGGTCCGGGAAGTCCGGCGGCCTCAACCCGCCCGACCTGAAGGCACCGACGGCGCTCGGCAAGGCCGAGGGCGAGGTCAATCTGATCGCCTGGGCCGGATACGTCGAGGACGGCTCGAACGACCCGAAGGTCGACTGGGTCAGCGCCTTCGAGAAGCAGACCGGCTGCCAGGTCAACGCCAAGACCGCCGCGACCTCCGACGAGATGGTCTCGCTGATGAAAACCGGCGCGTACGACGCCGTCTCCGCCTCCGGCGACGCCTCCCTCCGCCTGATCGCCTCCGGCGACGCCGCACCCGTGAACACCGCGCTCGTGCCGAACTACGCCGACGTCTTCGCCGGGCTGAAGAACAAGGAGTGGAACTCCGTCAAGGGCGTCGCCTACGGCATCCCGCACGGCCGCGGCGCCAACCTCCTCATGTACGACACGGAGAAGGTCAAGCCGGCCCCCGACTCCTGGTCCGCCGTCTTCGACAAGGCCTCGGCGCACAGCGGCAAGGTCACCGCCTACGACTCCCCCATCTACCTCGCGGACGCCGCCCTCTACCTCAAGGCGACCAGGCCCGAGCTCGGCATCAAGAACCCCTACGCCCTCGACAAGAAGCAGTTCGACGCCGCCGTGGCCCTGCTCAAGGAGCAGAACGCGCACATCGGCGAGTACTGGAGCGACTACCTCAAGGAGATCTCCGCCTTCAAGAGCGGCGACTCGGTCGTCGGCACCAGCTGGCAGGTGATCGCCAACCTCGCCGAGTCCGAGGGCGCGAAGATCGACGCGGTCCTGCCGAAGGAGGGCTCCACCGGCTGGTCCGACACCTGGATGGTCTCCGCCAAGGCCAAGCACCCCACCTGCGCCTACAAGTGGCTCGACTGGATCGTCTCGCCGAAGACCAACGCGCAGGTCGCCGAGTACTTCGGCGAGGCCCCGGCCAACGCGAAGTCGTGCGCCGAGACCGCCGACAAGAACCACTGCGCCGTCTTCCACGCCACCGACGAGGCGTACTGGAAGCAGGTCCACTTCTGGACCACGCCCATCGAGCAGTGCCTGGACGGCCGGACGGACGTCCGCTGCGTGCCGTACGCCCAGTGGGTCCAGGCCTGGACCGAGATCAAGGGCTGATCCCGGCGCCATGACCGCACTCACCCCCGGGCTCTCCCCCGAGTCCGCGAAGCGAGCCGCCGGCCCCGGCAGCGGTGCCGTCCGGCGGCTCGCCGGAGCCCTGCACCGGCGGCCCCGGCTGCGCCTCGCCGCCCTGCTCACCGCCCCGCTGCTCTGGCTGGTCCTCGCCTACCTCGGCTCCCTCGCGGCCCTGTTCCTCTCCGCCTTCTGGACGACCGACAGCTTCACCTCCGAGGTCGTCCGCGTCTGGACCTCGCAGAACTTCGAGGAGCTCGTCACCTCTCCCGTCTACCGCACGGTCGCCCTGCGCACCATCGGCGTCGCCCTGGCCGTGACCGCGCTCTGCGCCGTCATCGCCTTCCCCCTCGCCTTCTACACGGCGCGCGTCGCGCACCCGCGCCGCCGCCCGCTGTTCGTGGTCGCGCTGCTCATGCCGCTGTGGGCCGGCTACCTCGTGAAGGTGTACGCGTGGCGGCTCATCCTCTCCGAAGGGGGGCCGCTCGACTGGGCACTGCGGCCGCTCGGCCTCAGCGGGCCGGGGTACGGGCTCACGGCGACGGTGCTCGTCCTGACGTACCTCTGGCTGCCGTACATGGCGCTGCCGATCCACACCGCGCTCGCCCAGCTCCCCGACAACCTCCTGAACGCCTCGGCGGACCTCGGGGCGAGGACCTGGCGGACCTTCGTCTCGGTGGTGCTGCCGCTGGTGTGGCCGGCGGTGGCCGCGGGGTCCGTCTTCACCTTCTCCCTGAGCCTCGGCGACTACATCACCGTGCAGATCGTCGGCGGCAAGACCCAGCTGATCGGCAACCTCGTCTACTCCAACGTCACCCTGAACCTGCCGCTGGCGGCCGCGCTCGGCACCGTGCCGGTCGCCGTCATCGTGGTGTACCTCCTCGCGGTGCGGCGCTCCGGTGCGCTGCGCAGCCTGTGAACGGCCGGAAGGACCGCGACCGATGAACCTCTCCCGTCCCGCGCGGATCGCGCTGCGCACCGCGGCCGGCCTCGGCTTCGCGGCGATCTACCTGCCGCTGCTGCTCGTCCTGCTCGGCTCGCTCAACCCGGACCGCTCGGCGGGCTGGCCGCCGCCCGGGCTCACGCTCGACTGGTGGGCGGCGGCCTGGGACAACGAGGGCGCCCGCGAGGCGCTGTGGACCTCGGTCCGGGCGGGGCTCGCGGCGACGGCGGTGGCCCTGGTGCTCGGCACGCTCATCGCCTTCGCGGTGCAGCGGTACACCTTCTTCGGACGGGAGGCCGTCTCCTTCGCGGTGGTGCTGCCGATCGCGCTGCCCGGCATCGTCACGGGCATCGCGCTCAACTCGGCCTTCGGCACGGTCCTGGAACCCCTCGGCGTCGGCCTCGGGATGTTCACGGTGGTCGTGGGCCACGCCACCTTCTGCATCGTGGTCGTCTTCAACAACGTGGTGGCGCGGCTGCGACGGCTCCCCGGCTCGTACGAGGAGGCGGCGATGGACCTGGGGGCGCACACGTTCCGCGTCTTCCGGGACGTCACCTTCCCGCTGCTGCGCTCGGCGCTGCTCGCGGGCGGGCTGCTCGCCTTCGCGCTGTCCTTCGACGAGATCGTGGTGACGACGTTCACGGCGGGGCCCGGGGTGCAGACCCTGCCGGTGTGGATCTTCAACAACATGACCCGCCCTCAGCAGGCCCCGGTGGTGAACGTGGTGGCGGCGGCGCTCGTCCTGCTCTCGGTGATCCCGATCTACGCCGCACAGCGGCTCTCCGCGGACACGCCGGGCGGCGGACGGGTGTGAGAAGGCTCCCGCCGGCCCCGATCCGTCAGCGGGGCGCCTTCACCCATTCGAGGGTCACGCGCAGGCTCGCGTTCGCACCGCCCTGCACGACGAGCGCGGTGAGCCCGCCCGCGTCCAGGCCGAGCTGGCAGCCGAACTCGACGGTCGCGCGGTCGGGGGCCGCCTGATGGAGCGCCTCGCCGATCTGTCCGGCGAAGGAGGAGAGCGCCTCGGTGACGCTCGACAGGTCGGGCAGACGACCGCCGAGCCCTTCGAGGCCCGGACCGGGTCCGTCGAGGCCCGGACCGGGTCCGTCCAGGCCCGGACCGGGCTCTTCGAGGTCCCGCTGCGGGCCGAGGCGACGCGTCTCCACGAAGAGCGTCGCGTCCCCGACCTCGACCTTGGTGACGTCCGGCATCGAAGCTCCCTGAGGTCGGCGGGAACGGGCAGGACGTCAGTATCACCGAGGGGCGGTCGGGAGGGACGGACCGGTCCGTTCAGAGTGTCGGGCCCAGCGCACCCGCGAGCGACCTGGGAGCGGGACCGGCGGCGTACGGGGCGAGGGAGCTGCCCCGGAGCCACTCGGGCCAGCTGAGGTTCCAGTCGCCGAAGCCGTTGTCGAAGGGCGTCATGGGCTTCCCGTACCCGTTGACGACCCGTACGAGGTCTCCCTCGCGCACCGTGTGGAAGAGCCAGGCGGCGTCCTCGGTGCTCATGCCCGTGCAGCCGTGGCTGACGTCCTCGTTGCCCTGGGAGTCGAGCGACCAGGGCGCGGCGTGCAGGTATTCGCCGCTCCAGGTCACCCGGGTGGCCCAGTGGACCTTGAGGTCGTAGAAGTCGGTGCTGCCGCGCTTGATGCCGATGGAGTCGCCGCGCATGCGGACGAGGGGCTCCTTGCCGAGGACGACCTTGATGCCGCCTCGGGTGCGGTAGCCGGCCTTGCCGGTGGTGACCGGGAGGGAGCGCAGGAGTTCCCCGTCGCGGAAGACGGCCATCCGGTGGGCGGAGACGTCGGTGACGGCCTCGATCCGGGCGCCCGTGGTGAACGTGAGGGGGCGTGAGGGGCCGCCGTAGAGGCCGCCGCCGATGTGGGCCCCGTCGAGGCCGCTGTGGACGCGGACCGTGGCGTGGGCGGGCCAGTACGTGCGGGGCCGGTAGTGGAGGGTAGTGGAATCGACCCAGTGCCAGGCGCCGTCGACGTGGGGTTCGGACCGCACGTCGAGGGCGCGTTCCACGGCGCGGCGGGCGTCTGTGTCGTCCTCCGGTACGGGCCGGCTGAGCTCGGCGGTGACCGGCCGGCCCACCCCGTACGTGCCGCCGTCCTCGGGTCCGAAGGTGACGGTCAGCCGCTCCCCGGTGGGCATCGGGGCCGTCCGGAAGTCGAGGCGGGCGCGGCGCGCGCCGCCCGCCCCCGCCCCGTCGACGACGAGCCGGGCGGCGTACCGGGCTCCGGCCGGCAGGGGTGCGGCGCTGGTCCACCGGGTGTGGTCCGCGCTCTGCGCTCCGGCGATCCGGCGGCCGCGCTGGTCGGTGATATTGACGTCGGCGAGCACTCCGGGGGTGCGGAGCGCGAGCTCCACGGGCCCGGTGGCCTTCGGACCGAGTGTGAACGGGCGGCCCGTGAGGACGCGGTCGCCGCCGAGGACGACCGAGTGGCGCGGGTCGGAGCACAGTCCTCCGCCGGCGGCACAGCCGTCCACCGCGACGACGGCGGTCGCGTCGCGGGAGGTGGCGGCCCGCTGCTCGCTCTCGGAGTCCCGGTCCGGTGACTGGGCCGCCGTGCTGACGAGGACGGCTCCGACGGCGAGGGAGAGGGCACCCCACCCCCGTGCGTATCGGCGTGACGGCACGTCGAACACCCTCTCCTTCATGCGGTGACGTCGGCGGACGGCGCCGACCCCAGCATCAAAGCGGATGAAAGGAGAAAAAGATGATCAAGGCGCCGGGCGTGGCGGCGGAGTCGGGGGCGAGACGACTCGAATGGGTCAGCGGGTCGGTTCCGGAAGCTCCTCACCGGTCTCCAGAAGGGACTTGAGGCTGGAGATCAGCGCGGGCCAGCCCTCGCCGATCAACTCCTTGATGGTGCCGTCGGGCTCCAGGTCCCCGTGGGTGACCGTGAGCTTGACCATGTCGCCGGACGGCTCGATCACGAAGGTGACCCGGGAGCGGCGCTCGCGGACGAGGCGCTCGTACGCCTCGTCTTCGAGACGGACCGCCTCCGCCCAGGCCGGGGTGAAGGTGTGCCAGGTGTACGAGAGGAGGCGGCCGGGCTCCGCCTCGAGGACGACCTGCTCGGGGTCTTCGGTCCTGCGGCCGTTCTCGTCCCAGACCATCGGCGCGCCCGGGGTCCACTCCGACTCGAAGGCGACGCCCCAGTAGCGGCGCGTGAGCTCCGGGTCGGTGAGCGCCTGCCAGAGCTCCTCGGGGGTGGTCCGGATGTAGGTGGTGTAGACGAACGAGTCGCTGTCCATCGTGCTGCCCCTCGGATCTGCTCCCCCGCGGCCTGCCCCTCTCCACCCTAGGCAGGCGCCGGACGGACGTGCCAGCGAAGAACCCCCGTCCGGCACGGGGTGCTCCGCCGGTTGATTAGGTGCGGAGGAAACTATTCAACGTGCTGCTAGCGTGTCCGGATGTCCCTCAAGCACGCCGTCCTCGCAGCTCTCCTGGAGGGCGAGGCCTCCGGATACGACCTGGCCAAGATCTTCGACGTGTCCGTCGCAAACTTCTGGGCCGCCACCCCGCAGCAGCTCTACCGCGAGCTGGAGCGGCTCGCCGAGGCCGGTCTGATCACGGCCCGCGTGGTGGAGCAGGAACGGCGCCCCAACAAGCGGATGTTCAGCCTCACCGAGTCCGGCAGACAGGATCTGGTCGCCTACACGACGACACCGCCGCGCCCGAGCGCCGTCCGCGACGAACTGCTGGTGCAGGTGCAGGCCTGCGACGAGGGCGACACCGCGGCCGTCCGCGAGTTCGTGGCCCGGCGGATGGAGACGGCCCGGGCGAAGCTGGCCCGTTACGACCGGCTGCGGGAGCGGATGCTCGACGGCCGGGACGAGGACACCTATCTGGGTGAGGCGGAGCGGGTGGGCCCGTACCTCACGCTGATGCGCGGGCGGTTCTTCGAGGAGGAGAACCTGCGCTGGGGCGAGCGCGCCCTCGCCGTGCTCGACCGGCGCGCCGCCGCACGCGACGCGGTCCCGCGGAGGGATGACGCCGCCTCTACTCTGCGGTAACGTCACCGCCCGG
This sequence comes from Streptomyces sp. NPDC006197, assembly GCF_040613865.1. NCBI lineage: Bacteria > Bacillati > Actinomycetota > Actinomycetes > Kitasatosporales > Streptomycetaceae > Streptomyces > Streptomyces sp. NPDC006197. The sequence goes on from NZ_JBEXSZ010000026.1 coordinate 9,315, forward strand.
CCGCCGGAGGCACCGGGGGCGACACAGCGACGGATCGGGTGGGCCTGAAATGAACGTCGGTGACCTCGTCGAGGACTTCACGCTTCCGGACGAGACGGGTGCTCCGCGCTCGCTGACCGGCCTGCTCGCCGAAGGCCCTGTCGTCCTCTTCTTCTATCCGGCGGCCCTCACGCCGGGCTGCACCGCCGAGGCCTGTCACTTCCGTGACCTCGCGACCGAGTTCCGCACCGTCGGCGCCCTGCCCGTCGGCATCAGCTCCGACGCGGTGGAGCGGCAGCAGGAGTTCGCCGAGCGGCACTCGCTCGGCTACCCCCTGCTGTCCGACACGGACGGTGCCATACGGGAGCGGTTCGGCGTGAAGCGCGGGTTCTCGCTGGCCCCGACGAAGCGGGTCACCTTCGTGATCGGCCAGGACCGGCGGGTCCGGGAGGTCGTCCGCAGCGAACTGCGGATGAGCGTGCACGCGGACCGCGCACTGGCCGCTTTGCGCAGCGCCTGACCGGGGCCTTTCCCCGCGCCGCGCCTGATCGCCTCGGGCCCCTCGCGCGCCGCGCCTGATCACCTCGGGCCCCTCCCGCGCCGCGCCTGATCACCTCGGGCCCCTCCCGCGCCGCGCCTGATCGGCCCGGGCCCCTCCCGCGCCGCGCCCGACCAGGTCGGCCCCCTCCCGCGCCGCGCTCCCGCCCCGGGCAGGACCCTCGGGTGCCGAAGGGCTTCGCCCTCGGTCAGATGCCGAGCAGCTTCGCCTTGGCCGCGGCGAACTCCTCCGATGTGAGCTGGCCCTGCCGGGCGAGCTCGCCGAGCCGGGCCGGCTGGTCGGTGATCGACGGTGCCCCGCCGGCGGCCTCGCGAATCGCGTCCGCCGCCCGCGCGGCCCAGACGTGCTCGACGAACAGCATCAGCGCGCACGAACCCGGTTCGAGCGTCTGGCGGCCTCGGCCGCGTCCTCGGGGCCGAGCAGGTTGGCCTCGGGGCCGATCTCGGCGGTGGCCCCGTCGTACTCCTCGTACTCGACGAGTTCGGAGGTGGAGACCTCTCCGGTGACGGACTTGACGACGACGAGCGAGTCGATCAGCCGTACCTGTCCCGCTCTGCGCAGCTCCGCGCGGGCGTGTGGTGCATCGGCTCCGGCGGTCCACGGCCTCCATCCGAGCACGGCGGCGGGGGCCCGCACGCGGGGCGGCCACGACATGCGGACATGCGGGGTCCGGGTGAGACTCGCTGCATCGCCGGGCCTCCCACCGGCCCGCGCGGGAACGGAGTGCGCAGGAATGGACGACTACCCCCTCCTCGACCTCTTCTGGACGATGCTGTGGTTCTTCCTCTGGATCATGTGGCTCTTCCTGCTGTTCAAGGTGGTCACCGACATCTTCCGGGACCACTCGCTCGGCGGCTGGGCCAAGGCCGGCTGGCTGATCTTCTGCATCGTGCTCCCCTACCTCGGCGTGCTGGTGTACGTCATCGCACGCGGCAAAGGCATGGGGCAGCGGGACATCAAGCAGGCGAAGGAGAGCGAAGCGGCGTTCCAGGAGTACATCCGCAAGACCGCCGGAACACAGGGTGGGGGCGGAGGCAGCGCGACCGATGAACTGGCCCGGCTCGCCGACCTCAAGGCGAAGGGCGCCATCACGGCCGAGGAGTTCGAGAAGGCCAAGGCCAAGGTCCTGTCCTGAGCCTCCGGAGGCGGCTGGTGGCTCCGGCGGCGCCGGAGACGAGAACCACCCCTTTAATGCGAACCGGAAATACCACTTTGATACGGTCGGGGCGTGAGGCTGACGAAGTTCACCGACCTGGCGCTCCGTGCCGTGATGCACCTGGCGGTCACCACACCCGAGGAGTCCGTCACCACCCGCGAGGTGGCGGAGTCGATGGACGTGCCCTACGCCCACATGGCGAAGGTGGTCACCCGGCTCCAGCACCTCGGCGTGGTCGAGGCACGGCGCGGCCGGGGCGGCGGCCTGGCCCTGACGGAGCTGGGGCGGCGCTCTTCCGTGGGCTGGCTGACCCGGACCCTGGAGGGCGAGGAGGAGGTCGTCGCCTGCGAGGGCGATCCGCCGTGCCCGCTGCGCACCGCGTGCCGGCTGCGCGGAGCGCTGCGCGAGGCGCAGGAGGCCTTCTACCGCGTACTGGATCCGTTGACCGTGGCGGAGCTCGTGGAGTCGCCGACCGGTCCGCTGCTGCTGACCCTCGGCCCGCGCCCCGTGCGATCCCCCTGACGGCGTCCACTCCCATCGGGATCATTCGCATGCCCTTTAATACGTAGATCATCTACCAGATTGAGAGTTCTCATGCTGTCCGAGCAGGCCGTTCCGGTCGTCCGTGCCACCCTGCCCGCCGTCGGAGGCGCGCTCGACGAGATCACCGAGCGCTTCTACGGTCGCCTCTTCGCCGCCCACCCCGAGCTGCTGCGCGACCTGTTCAACCGGGGCAACCAGGCCAACGGCGACCAGCGGAAGGCGCTCGCCGGCTCCATAGCCGCCTTCGCCGTCGCCCTGCTGGAGAACCCGGACAGCCGCCCCGACGCCATGCTGTCCCGGATCGCGCACAAGCACGCCTCGCTCGGCGTCACCTCCGAGCAGTACAAGATCGTGCACGAACATCTCTTCGCCGCGATCGTGGAGGTGCTCGGCGACGCGGTGACCGCCGAGGTCGCGCAGGCATGGGACGAGGTGTACTGGCTGATGGCGAACGCGCTCATCGCCGTGGAGGCCCGCCTCTACCAGGAGGCCGGTGTCGCCGAGGGCCAGGTCTGGCGGCCCATGGAGATCGCCGAGCGGCGGGAGGAGACGGCCGACACGGCGTCCTTCGCCCTGCGGCACGCCGACGGGACCCCCACGGCCGCCTTCCGGCCGGGCCAGTACGTGAGCGTCCAGGTCGCCCTGCCCGACGGCGCCCGGCAGATCCGCCAGTACAGCCTGTCCGCCGCCCCCGGACACCCGCAGTGGCGGATCACGGTGAAGCGGGTCGACGGCGACCCGGCGGGCGAGGTCTCCTCCTGGCTGCACGCCCACGTCGGCGTGGGCGACACCGTCGAGGTCTCGGCCCCCTTCGGCGACCTGGTCCTGCCCGACGGCGAGAGCCCCCTGCTGCTCGCCTCCGCCGGAATCGGCAGCACCCCGATGCTGGCGATGCTCGACCACCTGGTCACCACCGGATCGGACCGCCCGGTCGTCGTGGTGCACGCCGACCGCACCCCTGCTTCCCACGCGCACGCCGAGGAACTGCGGCGACTGGTGGACGCGCTGCCGCAGGGGACGCTGCACCTCTGGTACGAGGAGCCGGGCGAGTCCGGCGCCCGGCCGGGCCGGGCGGACGTCGCGCTCCTCGACCTTCCGGCGGGCACCACCGCGTACCTGTGCGGGCCGCTGCCCTTCCTGCGCTCGGTGCGCGGCGACCTCCTCGGCCGGGGCGTCGCGGCGGCGGACGTCCACTACGAGGTGTTCGGCCCCGACCTGTGGCTCGGCGCCGAGGGCTGACCCGCCTTCCCCGTTTCTTGCGGCCCGGTGCGGTGCGGCCGGGTGATCGATCCCGATTCCCAGCTCCGCCTTCTCCGGCGTCCCGGTGACCGGCGGCGGCGCCCTGCGATCCGACGTGGGGGAACGACAAAGCCCCGGTTGGACGGGGGATTCCAACCGGGGCCGATTGCCGTGACGGGGCGAAGGGCGGTCACCTCTCGGGGGGGACCTTGGGGACCAGGCCCCTTCGCAGTCACGTACATATGAACGGTAAACCTTTCCCGAATGTTCCGGGGCATCCCAGGTGGGCGATGTGAGCCACCTCACCCCTTTTCGCCGGGTCCGTCAGTCCCTCTCGGGGCGGTAGACGGTGCCGGGCTCGGCCTTGCCGGGCGCGAGGAGCTCGGGCACCGTCACGAACGTGAAGCCTCGCCGCTTCAGCTCGTCGATGATCGAGGGCACGGCCGGCACCGTCCCGTCGTAGATGTCGTGGAGCAGGATGATCCCGTCGCGGTGCGCGTTGTCGAGCACGCGCTGCCGTATGAGCGCCGAGTCGGTGGTGGAGTAGTCCTTGGCCGTGATGCTCCACAGGACCTGGGCGAGTCCGAGGTCCCGGCTGACGTCGGACACCGTGCCGTCGGTGCGGCCCTGCGGCGGGCGCATGAGGGTGGGCTTCCGGCCGGTGATCTTCTCTATGGCGTCCTGGGTGCGGGAGAGCTCCTCGCGGATCTCGGACTCGTCGAGGTCGGTCAGGATCCGGTGCGACCAGGTGTGGTTGGCGACCTCGTGGCCCTCGTCGGCGATGCGCTTGACCACGTCGGGGTAGCGGTCGACGTGCTTGCTGCCGAGGAGGAAGAAGGTGGCGGGCACCTGCTTCTCCTTGAGGACGTCGAGGAGGTGGGGGGTGTCCTTGCCCGGTCCCGCGTCGAAGGTCAGGGCTATGCACTTGACCTCGGCGCAGTCGACGCGGCGGGCCGTGCCACCCGCCTTGTCGTCCGTGCCGCCCTCTTGCCGGGCGTCCTGCGGGGTGACCGGATCGACTCCGCAGGCACCCAGGGTCAGCATCAGAGACACCGCGGCGAGCAGTGCCGTGCCCGCCGCTTTGCCGCGGCCAGGCTTGGATCGGAACATGGTGGACCCGCTTTCCCCGTGGTGTCTTCGGTACGGACGTCACCGCTGGTCAGGGCGGTGCACGCAGCCGGAAGGCACTCTACACACGGTGTATACCGGGGTTGTCGGCGGGGTCCGCCGACCGTTCACGGGCGCACGAGAACCCCGGGCGGCGCCCGTCCGCGCCGCCCGGAGCGTTCACGCGTCCCGCTCAGCGGGACGCGAGCAACAGCCGGGCCTCGGTCTCCTGGTCACCGGAGACGGACTGCAGGGACTGGATGTCGAAGCCGGTGGCGAGCACCTTCTCGACCTCGTCGACGGCCCGGTAGCCGCCGTTGAGCGTGACTCCGACCGGGGCGGTCAGGTGGACGGGGCCCACCTCCTCGTGCCGTCCGCCGGCCGTGTCGAACGTGGCGGTCCAGACGGTGGGAGCCGGTCCCGCGGCCGCCTGGGGGTTCGGGGTCGACGTGTCCTCCATCTGATAGACCCGGTCGAGGACGTCGAACACGGCCTGGGCGTCCTCCTTGCAGCAGTCGTTGAGCTGCACGGTGACGTCGGTGTCGATGTGCAAGTCGTACACGTCGCTCATCTCCTCGCGGCCCGCCGGCCTGTCGTGATGCCACGCGCTCCTCGTGCCGGGCACTCGTCGTGCCACGCCTCCAGCATCCCTCGCGGACCGCCACCCCGCGAGGGCCGTCGCCCTCGGTCAACGGCCTTCGACGACGCGCTCGACGGTGTCGGCCTCCGAGGCGCGTTTGTCGGGCCGGTGCCGTACGACCCGGGCGAAGCGGAGCGTGACGCCCGCCGGGTAGCGGGTCGAGACCTGGAGCCCGTCGTACGCGATCTCCACGACGAGCTCGGGCCGTACGCGTACGGTGAATCCGTCGTCCGACACGGCGAGCTCCCGGAGCCGCTCGGTCTGCCAGCGCAGCATCTCGTCGGTGAGCCCCTTGAAGGTCTTCCCCAGCATGACGAAGCCGCCGTCGGCGGTCCGCGCGCCGAGGTGGAGGTTGGAGAGCAGCCCGGTTCTGCGGCCGTGCCCCCGCTCCACGGCGAGCACGACGAGGTCGACGGTGTGGACGGGTTTCACCTTCAGCCAGGTGCGCCCCCGGCGACCGGCCACATAAGTCGCCTCCAGCGCCTTGACGAGCACGCCCTCGTGTCCCCGGGCCAGGGTGTCCGCGTAGAACCGCTCGGCGGCCTCGGTCTGCGCGGGATCGGCCGGGTCGGTGACGACGGTACGGCGGACCCGCTGCGACTCCGGCAGCAGACGGGCGAGGACGGTGTGCCGCTCCAGGCCCGGCCGGTCGATCAGTTCCTCCCCCTCCATCGCGAGGACGTCGAAGAAGACCGCCGTGAGAGGAAGCACGGCACGCGCACCGGCCACGTCGATCCGGGAGCCGACCCGGGCGGAGATCGTCTGGAAGGACACGGGCCTCCCGCTCCCGGAGTCGAGCGCGATCACCTCGCCGTCCAGGATGAACCCGTCGGCGGCGACCGCGCGGGCCGTCGCGACCACCTCGGGGAGGCGGTCGGTGACGTCGTCGAGCGAGCGGGTGTACACCCGGACGTCGTCGCCGCGCCGATGCACCTGGATGCGGATCCCGTCGAGCTTCTCCTCCACCGCGCACGGCCCCAGGTCGGCGACCGCCCCGGCGACGGAAGCCGCGGTGTGGGCGAGCATGGGCTGCACGGGACTGCCGACCCGCAGGGTGAACCGGTCCAGCGCGGAGGCCCCCTCGGCCAGCACGGCCTGGGCGACCGACGACAGCGAGCCTTCGAGCATCACGGCGCGCCGCAGTTCGAGGGCGGGCACCCCGGCGGCCCGCGCGACGCCTTCCAGGGCGATGGCGTCGAGAGCCCCCTGCCGCACCTCTCCCGTCAGCAACCGCACCAGGAGTTCCTGCTCGTCGCGGGTGGCGGCGGAGAACAGTCCGTGGACGAGCCGGCTCCGCTCGGCGCGGGCTCCGGAGCCCGTCACGGCGGCGAGCTCCGCCATCGCCGTGTCGACCTGCCCGAGCGTGAGGGCGGGACCTTCGGCGGGCGGAACGGCCGGCGGGACGACGTCCTTGAGGATGCTCCATCCGACCCCGATCCGTCCCTGCGGCAGCCGCCCGGACAGATACGCGATGACGAGCGGGCTCTCGTGGGGCTCGGCCTCGGCGAACAGCTCGGCCAGCAGCGCGATCTTGCGAGAACGCGCGGAGGCGGCGGTGACCTCCCGGGACACTTCCGCGACACGCGCCAGCAGCATGGGCCCATCCTCTCCACCGCGTGCCCCGGGCGCATGCCGGAGCGCCCCGTCAGGGCCAGGCCACCGGACGCCTCCGCCGCCGGGACCGCGCCGCGCCCGCCGCCCTCCCCCGTCGGAAACGCTCCAGGAACCTCGCACGCACCGGACGACCCACCGGCCGTTCGACCGCCACGGGCCGCCCCGCGGGGGCGGGTGCTGCCGGAACGAGCGCCGTCGGAACGGGCGCTGCCGGAACAGGCACCGCGGGAACGGACGCTGCCGGAACAGGCACCGCAGGAACAGGCGCTGCCGGCACTGGAGCCGCGGGGCCCGAGGCCGTCGGCACCGGACCCGCAGGACCCGAGGCCGTCGTCACCGGCACCCCGTGGACCGGCGCCTCCGGAACCGCCTCCCCGCCGACCGGCGCCCTCGGAACCGTCTCCGCCCGAACCGGCCCAGCCGGTGGCGTCGTCCATGCCGGCGCGCCGACTCCGCGCCCACGCGTCTCGCCGGGATGCGGGGCCTGGCGCTCCGCACGTGCCTCGTCCAGTGCCAGGGCGAGGCTCAGTCGGTGCCAGAGGATCTCGTCCGGGTCGTCGGCCAGCGTCAGCCGTTCGGCGATCTCACGCGCGACCGGCGGCATTGGCATCCCGGGCGGCGGGGGCGGGCGCAACCGGTCGAGGTGCGTGCGCTCGTACGGATCGTCGACGACCTCGGCCACCTGGACCGGGTCGAGCAGGGAGGCGATGGCGGCGGCCCGCGCCCAGGGGTCTTCGGCGGCTCGGAGCAACAGGGCGAGCCGCCGCGCCCGCCAGTTCCTCGCCCGCCGGTCCTCGTGCGCGGCGAGAAGCTCGCGGAGGTGCAGCGGCAGGCGCCCGGTGAGGAGAGCCGGGCAGGTGAGGCCGAACTCGACGACCTCCTGCGCCAGATACAGCCACACCACCGTCCGGTAGCGGTTCAGTGAGAACCGCACGGGGCTGATGTGCCCCGTCCGGGCCAACCGGGTGAACCGGTCGGCGGTGATTCCGAGGAGGGCGGCGGCCTCCCCCGTACCGACCGCGCGCACCCGCTCGCGCAGGCCGGCGGGGAAGTCCGGGGCGGCCCTGAGGCGGTCGAGCTCGCATCGCTCGACCCGCCGCCGCTCCCCTTCGCCGACCCGCACCGTCCTCACCAGGCCGAGCTGGACCGCCAGCCGGAACTCGTCGCGCCTCAGCTCCAGTTCCTGCGCGGCCCGCCCCGGCGCCACCGTGCGCGCCCCTTCGTCCACCGTCATTTCGCGGCCCTCCCCCTGCGTCCTTGTTCTCCTTAGACAGCGGGCCTCTCGGGCCCACGCAGAAGAACGTAACGCAGAGTGACGACAGGCGCACCACCTGTGGACAGCGGCCTGTGGACAACTCTCCCGGGCAGCGGCGTCAGAGCACTCCGCCGCCCGGGAGGCCGGGCTGCCGCGCCGCCACGCCGAGGTGTTCGCCGACCCGGTTGACCAGCAGCGTCATCTCGTACGCCACCTGACCGACGTCCGCCTCCGCCGCGCTCAGGACGCACAGGCAGCTGCCCTCGCCCGCCGCCGTCACGAAAAGCAACGCGTCGTCGAACTCCACCATCGTCTGCCGTGCCCGGCCCGCCCTGAAGTGCCGGCCCGAGCCCCGCGCGAGGCTGTGCAGGCCGGAGGAGACGGCCGCCAAGTGCTCGGCGTCCTCACGGGCGAGTCCGCTGCTCGCGCCCGTCACCAGGCCGTCGTTCGACAGCACCAGCGCGTGCCGTATGTATCCGACCCGCTGCGTCAGGTCGTCCAGGAGCCAGTCCAGTTCCTTGTCCAACGCCATCAGTGGTCCTCCCCCTAGCGGTTGCGTCCCCCTCGGCCCGGACCCTGGTGGTCCTCAAGGCCTGCGTGGTCCGTCCCGTCGTGGTCCGCGTATCGCCGCAAGCCTTACGCACTGTCGTGGACAGGGCAAGCACCACACCACGCCCGCGCGTGCCGCGGACGCGGTGACGCCACCTCAGCCGACCGTGTCCAGGAGCCGGGCGGTGTGCATCCGTCCCGCGTACTCGACCAGGCGGATCAGCACTTCCTTCCCCGAGTCGCGGTCGCGCGCGTCGCACAGCACGACGGGCGTGCCGCGGTCCAGGTCGAGGGCGCGGGACACGTCGTGCGCCCCGTACGTACGCGCGCCCGTGAAGCAGTTGACCGCGACCACGAAGGGGATCTTCCGGTGTTCGAAGTAGTCGACCGCCGGGAAGCAGTCCTCCAGGCGCCGCGTGTCGGCGAGGACGACGGCCCCCAGCGCGCCCTGCGACAGCTCGTCCCAGAGGAACCAGAACCGGTCCTGGCCGGGCGTGCCGAAGAGGTAGAGGGAGAGCCCGGAGCGGATCGTGATGCGGCCGAAGTCCATGGCGACGGTCGTGGTGGTCTTCTGGTCGACGCCTCCGGTGTCGTCGACGAGTTCCCCGGCCCTGCTGAGCCGTTCCTCCGTGCGCAGGGGCCGGATCTCGCTGACCGCGCCGACGAGGGTGGTCTTCCCGACGCCGAATCCGCCGGCGACCAGGATCTTCAGCGCGAGGGCGGAGGTGTCCGCGTCGTCGCCCGCGCCGGTGCTCTCAGAGCGCTCGTAGGCCATCGATTACTTCCCTCAGGATTCTTTCGTCAGGGAGCTGAGCGGGCGGTACGGGTCGGCTGACACGCACGAAGCCCGATTCGAGGAGGTCGCCGAGGAGGACCCGGACGACCCCGACGGGCAGGTCGGCGTCGGCGGCGAGTTCGGCCACCGACTGGGTCTCGGCCCGGCACAGGGTCAGCAGGGACCGGTGCTCGGGGCCGAGGAGTGCTTCCTCTGCCGGTCCGGGCGGCTCGTCGTCCACGACGACGAGGGCGATGAGGTCGAACCGTACGTTGCTGGGGCCCGGCTTGGTCCGTCCGCCGGTCATCGCGTACGGACGTACGAGCGGTCCCGCGTCGGCGTCGTACCACTGACTGCCCGGTACGGGCGGGCCGTCGCCGGTGCTGTCGTCGTTCATGGGTCTCTCCGGGTCAGCCGGCGGCCGGCGGGGTCACCGTGAGGCGCGGCGGGGTGTGCAGGTGCTCGCCGACGCGCTTCACGAGCCGGGCCATCTCGTAGGCGATGAGGCCGATGTCGGCGCTCACGGAGCTGAGGACGGCGAGGCAGGAGCCGTCGCCCGCCGCGGCGACGAAGAGGAAGCCGTCGTCCATCTCGACCATCGTCTGGCGGACTCCGCCGGTGTGGAACTGCCGTCCGGCGCCCTTGGCGAGGCTGTGGAAGCCGGAGGCGATGGCGGCCAGGTGCTCGGCGTCCTCACGGCTGAGCCCGTTGGAGGCGCCCACGGCGAGCCCGTCGTTCGAGAGCACCACGGTGTGGCGGACCTCGCGGACCCGCATGACGAGGTCGTCGAGGAGCCAGTCCAGTTCGCCGGACCGGTGGTGCGAGATCCGCTCGTGGTCGATCATGCGTCGTCTCCTTCGGAGCGAGGGTCGAGAGGTGCGGTGCCGTGGCCGGGGCCCGTGTCGGTTCCGAAGCCCGTGCCGAGGGGCCGCCTGGCCCCCGGGGCGGCGCCGCCGCCCCGCTGCCAGCCGTCCCGGTACGCCGCCATGCGGTCCCGGACCTGTTCCGGGGTGCGCGCGTCCGTGCCGGGTGCGACCGGTGCGGGCACCGGTGTCGGGGCGGGTGCCTCGCGCAGCTGCGGAACGAGACTCGCCTGTCGTACGCGTCGGGGCAGTTCGCTCCCCGTATCGGCCCGGTCGGCCGGTGTGGCGGGCGGCTGCTCCGCCGGAGGCTTCGGTACGGAGGGGCCGCGGCGGCGGAGTTCGGTCACTCCGGCAGAGACGGGAGCGGGAGCAGAGGCGGGAGCGGGAGCAGAGACGGGAGCGGAGACGGGAGCGGGAGCGGAGGCGGAGGCGGAGGCGGAGGCGGGAGCAGGTGCGGAGGAGGGGGCGACCGCGGGCACGGCGGCCGGGCGCGCCGGCGGCTGCGGGCGGGAGGCCGGAGGGGATTGCGGCGGGCCCGGGCGCCGCGTTCCGTCCGTCTGCCGGGGCGGGCTCGCGGGGCGCGTTCCCGTCTGCGGTTGCGGGACGGCCCGGCGTCCGGACGCGGCGGGCAAGGCCCGGTTCCCGGGGAGCGCGGGATTCGTCGGGATGGCGGGCGGGGCGGGCTGCGCGATCTGGGGCCGGCCGAAGCGGCGGGCTTCGGCGCGGTGCGCCTCCTCGCGCTCCCGCGCGGCGCGCTCGTCGTCGCTGCGCGGGGCTCCTTCGGGTCGGAGCCCGCTCCGTGCGGCGTCGGCACCCGGTCCGCCCGACGTGTGGGCACGGGGGCTCCCCACGCGCGGGGTTCCGTCGTGGGGCGTGTCGGAGTCGGCCGCCGGCGTGCCGCGGCCGGGTGGCAGCCCGCCCTGGAGCAGGGCGGTCGGGAGCAGGACGACGGCGGTCGTACCGCCGTAGGGGGACGTTCTCAGATGGACCTTGATGTCGTGGCGGGAGGAGAGACGGCTGACGACGAAGAGGCCGAGCCGGTCGCTGTCGAAGAGGTCGAGGGCTTCGGACCGCGTGATACGGGCGTTCGCCTCGGCGAGGGTCTCCTTGCCCATGCCGAGCCCCCGGTCCTCGATCTCCAGGGCGTAGCCGTTGCCGACGGGTTCGCCGCTGACCCGGACCTTGGTGTGGGGCGGGGAGAACTGGGCGGCGTTCTCGATGAGTTCGGCCAGGAGGTGGGTGAGGTCGGCGACGGCTCCGCCGACGACGGCCGTCTCGGGGAGTCGGCGCACCTCCACGCGCGTGTAGTCCTCGATCTCGGAGACGGCGGCGCGGACGACGTTGGTGAGGGGGACGGGCATGCGCCAGGCGCGCCCGGGGGCGGCTCCGGAGAGGATGATCAGGCTCTCCGCGTGGCGCCGCATACGGGTGGTGAGGTGGTCGAGCCGGAAGAGGTCGCCGAGCTCGTTGGGGTCGTCGGCGCGCCGTTCCATGCTGTCCAGGAGGTTGAGCTGGCGGTGGACGAGGACCTGGCTGCGGCGGGCGAGGTTGACGAACACCCCGGAGATGCCGCTGGCGAGTTCGGCGCGTTCGACGGCGGCGGAGAGCGCCGCGCGGTGGACGGTGGTGAGTGCCTCGCCGACCTGGCCGATCTCGTCCTGGGAGACGGGCCCGGGCGGCGCTTCGGCCTGGACGTCGATCTCCTCGCCCGCGCGGAGCCGGCGCATGGCGGCGGGGAGTTTCCGGCGCGCGATGCCGAGGGCGGTGTTGCGGAGGCTGATGAGCTCGACGACGAGGCCGCGGCCGATCCGTACGGAGATGACGAGCGAGGCGGCGACGGCGGCGAGACCGAGGACGACCGCCGCACCGCTCGCCGTGAGGACGCCGGCGAAGGGGTCGGAGCGGTCGGCGGCCGCGTGGCGCGCGTCGGTCTCGATCGCGGCGAGTCCGCCGTGTACGGCCGCGAGGGCGTCGTCCCACTCGGTGGAGGTGACCGCCTGGGCGGCGGGGCGGCCGGGGTCGGCGGCGCTGACCCGGTCCTCCGCCCGGGTGAGGCGGGCGTGGTCGCCGCCGGCGGAGAGGCGGGCCCAGGCGGCGCGGGCGGCGGCGGGCAGGTCGGCGGCGGCCGAGTCGGTGAGGGTGCGCCGGGTCTCGACGGCCCCGGAGAAGTCGCGGAGCCGGTCGGCGGAGAGCCTGCCGGTGAGGTGGGCGGAGGTGAGGAGGGCGTCCTCGCGGGACAGCATCTCGCCGGCCCGGCCGAATTCGAGGAGTACGCGCGCGTCGGCCCCCTGCTCTGCGTCCTGGATGCCGGTGAGGGCGCCGTCGACCGCGAAGGCGGCGGAGATGGTGTCCGTGTACTCCTCGTACGTCTGGTCCCAGTCGGCGCGCCCGTCGGCCGCGGCGGTACGGAGCCGGGCGAGGCCCTCGACCTTGCCGACGAACGCGCTCACCCGGACGGCGACGTCGCCGGGCAGGTCTCCGGTGTCGCCGACGGTGTGCGAGCCGTCCAGGCGGAGCCGGGCGACGGCCTCGTCCGTCCGGCGGATCCGGTCCTCGAGCTCGGCGGCCCGGGCGGTGCCGGGCGCCGCGACCTGACGTACGGCGGCGCGTCGTTCGGCCTGGAGCGCGGTGAGGGCGGCCGTCACGGGCTCGCGGATCTCGGCGTCGACGCGCTGGAGCCGACGGAGGCCGGCGACGTCCTGCGCGGTGGTGACGGTGGCGAAGCCCCAGAGCGCGAAGAGCGAGACGACCGGGACCATCAGGAGCGAGACGATCTTGGCGCGGACCGAGCGGGGGCGCAGCCCGTGGAACGTGGGACGGACACGGTGCCCGTCGGGTGGCGGAGGCCCGGCGGGGGCCCCGAGCCGTTCGGAGGACCGTCCGGAAGGCCGTCCGGAGATCGGTGCCGAGGGCCCTGCGGGCGCATCGGCGCCCCCGGTGGCGCCCGGCGTCGAGGTGCCCGCGTGCCCCGTGGTCGGCGGGGTCTCGGGGGTCCGCTCCCCCGGCTCGTCGGCGGGCGGGCCGGCGTGTGCGCGCCGCCCGCGCACGGCCGCCGGTGGCGGCGTGGCCGCCTCGGCGTCCTTGGTCTTGCGGGGAGTTCGCATGGCCTCCTCGTTCCGGCTGCGTCTGTGCTCTGGTGCGGTAGGGCGTGGCGTGGGGTACGCCAGGGGTCGGATCAGGTCATGGGCGTGTGGGCCGCTTCCCCGGCGCGGAAGCCGGGCGGTGCGACGTCGACCGCGCGTTCGTCCGGTTCGGTGAGACGTCCGGCCGAGGCGTACGCGGCGCGTTCGCCGGCCGTCGGGGTGAGGGCGACGAAGGCGGAGGTGATGAACAGGTACGAGCCGAGGCCGACGGCCAGGGGGAAGATGAACTGCATGAGCATGGCGCCCGGGAGAGGGGCGCCGGAGGGGACGACCTCGATCCGCACGGCGAACATGCCGGTGTAGTGCATGCTGGTGACGGCCGCGCCCATCACGAGCGAGGCGACGGCCACGGCCGCGGGCGCGTGGATGTTGAGGGCAGCCCAGAGGGCTGCCGTGGCGGCGACGACGGCGATCAGGACGGAGAGTCCGACGAGGAGCGGGTCGTACCGCACCTGACCGTGGAGCCGGAGTGCGGCCATGCCCATGTAGTGCATGCTCGCCACGCCGACGCCCGTGGTCAGACCGCCGATCAGGAGCGAACGGACCCGGTCGCGTCCGTAGCCGACGGCGAAGACGCCGACCCCGACGACGGCCATCGCCATGACGAGGCTGAGGAGGGTGAGCGGAACGTCGTAGCGGATGTCGGTGCCCGTCACGCCGAATCCGAGCATCGCCACGAAGTGCATCGTCCAGATGCCGGTGCCGATCGCGGAGGCGGCTGTGATCAGCCAGTTGCGCCGTGACCGGCCGGTCGCATCGAGCGCTCGCACGGTGCAGCGCAGCCCGAGGGCGGCGCCGATGCAGGCCATCGCGTACGACAGCGCGGGTGTCAGCCAGCCGAAGGTGGCGTGGTCCAGGTGTCCCATGGCCCAGGGACGCTAGTGCGCATCGGGGGGCGCACTGGGGGCGCATTTCGAAAGCTGCTGGAATATGACAGAGAGATGATCCCGAACGATCAGGCCGAGTTCGAACGGGCACGCAGAACGTTCACCCCTCCGGGTATCGAATCCTGCGAGATCATGAACGCATGAGCGATGACCCCACGCAGGTACGAGAATTCTTCGGCGCCCGCGCCGCCGACTGGGACAGCCGGTTTCCCGACGACGGTCCCGCATACGCCGCCGCCGTGGGCGAGCTCGGCCTGCGGCCCGGCGACGCGGTGCTGGACGCCGGCTGCGGGACCGGCCGGGCGCTCCCGCCGCTCCGGACCGCCGTCGGCCCCTCCGGCACGGTGCTCGGCGCCGACCTCACTCCCGAGATGATCGAACGGGCCGTCGCCGCCGGACGCGGCGGCGCGGAAGGCGGAACGCTGCTGCTCGCCGATGTCGGCCGGCTCCCGGTGCGCGACGGCGCGCTCGACGCCGTGTTCGGGGCGGGGCTCGTCTCGCACCTCGCGGACCCCGTCGCCGGGCTGCGGGAACTCGCCCGCGTCGTACGGCCCGGAGGTCGCCTCGCCCTCTTCCACCCGATCGGGCGAGCCGCCCTCGCGGCCCGTCACGGCCGACAGGTCACCCCGGACGACCTGCGCGCGGAGCCCCGGCTGCGCCCCCTGCTCGCCGAGGCCGGCTGGCGGCTCGTCGACTACGTCGACGAGGACGCGCGCTACCTGGCCCTCGCGGTCCGCGAGGCCTGAAGCCTCCGCCGCGGGCGAAAGGGCCTGTACGCGCCCGGCGAGGCGGCGGCGCCGGGACGCGGGATCCTCACGGGCCTGCGCGCCGCCCCGCCCCCGCTCACCGACCGAGCCCACCGGGCGCAGGCCCCCACATGCCCATCACCGATGCCAACGCCCCCTTCTTTACCGGCACTTCACTGTCTACCGTGGAGATGCCGGGCAGTCGTGCCCGGGAAAGGCGGCGGGCCGTGGCACGAGTTCCGGAAAGACTGCGCAGACTCCTCCCCTCCGGCCGGAAGGCGCCCGAGGCCGCCGCTCCGGCGCCACCGCACCCCCGCCAGGGGCACAACCTCTTCGAGGCGGCCGCCGAGTACGTGGCCGCCTGCGCCGAGGACGACCCGGCGCGGGCGGAGGAGGCGGCGAGCCGGGTCTCCCCCGGCATGCTCTCCTTCGGCGTGAACGAACTGGCCTGCCGCGCCCTGATCACCCTCGCGCGGGAACGGAACCAGTCCCCCCGCACCGTGGCCCGCTCACTGCTCGGCCTGCGTGACCAGTCGACCGCCCGGCAGGCCGGCGACGCGTGACGGGGCGCCCCGAAGGCGCGAGGTTCCGGGGCGGAGACCCTCGACGCGCGGGTTACCCACTGGTTAAGGTGCGCCGACGACCAGATGGGGAGGACACCGTGGCTGGGACGGACCCGATCGCCGAGGCCGACGCCGACGCGCTGTTTGTGCTGACCGCGGCACTGCTGACACCCGGGCGCTTCCCGAGCGTGCTCGGTGACGACTACCCGGCGGCCTGCGCCGCGCTGGGCCTGCGGCCGTACGCCGAGGGGTACGGGCTGGTGTTCGGCCAGGACGGGCACGGGGCCCGCTGGACGGTCGTCGTCGACGACGTGTCGCTCGTCGCGGTGGCCATCTCCTCCTGGGACTGCGGCATGGCCTACGACCTGTCCCCCGACGAGCGTTCGGTGGTCGCGGGACTGCCGGGCTGGCCGCTCCCCGTGGCGACCGTCGCCCCCGGCGTCCCCGCCCCGCACGACCCGGAGCCCGAAGAGGGCGATCCCGCGCCTCTGGTCCCGCCCTCCGGCGAGGAGTGGGGGCCGGCGCAGCGCCGGCTGGGCGCCGACGAGGTGGCGCTCCAGTGGGACGCCTGGCGGGCCCGGGTGGACGACGAGGGCACGGACGGAGGGCCGTCGTCGGCGGCCTCCGGCGCGGAGGCCGGCACCACGGCCTCCGGCCCGTACACCGGGGTCAGGAAGGCCCTGCACGAGCTGCGCGGCTATCTGGAGGAGCCGCCGCCGGTGGGCCGGGTGCGGTCGGCCTCCGGGATGCTGCGTGCCGACGGTCCTGGCTGGTCGCTCGTGGCCAAGGCCGACGACATGGCGTTCGTCCTCCTCGACGAGCTGCCGCGCGAGGTGCTGCCCGTCACACGGGGGCCACAGCTGCCCGCTCTCCTCGAAGCGCTCAACGCGATGGCCGTCCGCTCCTCCTGAGGACCCCCTCGACGCGATGGCCGTCCGCTCCTCCTGAGGGCCCCGCCCGTCCCTGGCGCGCTGGGTCGAGGAGGGTACGGCGCTGCCCTCGGACCGTACGATCGCGCGGCCCGCGAGCGGTGACGTGGTCGACTCCTGCGCCCTTGAGGGCTGATCAGGGGCTTCGGGCGCCTCAGACCCGCTCCAGCGGGCGGTGCGGCTCCGGCGGCAGTTCGGCCCGGATCGGGTCGCCGGGCCGCACCTCCCCGTCGGTGAGCACGACGCCCATGATGCCCGCCTTGCGCACGATCTCGCCGTTCTCGTCTCGGCCGAGGACCTGCTTGAGCAGGCCGTGCCGGAAGTCGTCGATCTGCGCACAGGGGTTGCGCAGTCCGGTGACCTCGACGACGGCCTCCGCCCCGAGGTGGAGGAGGGTGCCGGTGGGCAGGGAGAGGAGGTCGATCCCCCGGGTCGTGACGTTCTCGCCGAGGTCGCCGGGGGCGACCTGGAAGCCGGCGCCCGCGACCTCGTCGAAGAGCTCGGCGTGGATGAGGTGGACCTGACGGAGGTTGGGCTGGGTGGGGTCCTGCGCGACGCGGGACCGGTGCTTCACCGTCACGCCCGCGTGGACGTCGCCCTCCACACCGAGCCCCGCGAGCAGGGTGATGCCCTCCCGGTTGGGCTTGGTGAACGAATACGTGCCGTTGCTGCTGACCGTGGTGACGGTGCCGCTGGTCATGGTGAGAGCTCCCCCTTCTCTTCCGGCCCGGGGAGCGGCTCCCCGCCGCCTTCCGGACCGATGGTCACATCGCGCCTCGATGTACGACCCTACTCCGCGCCCTCGCCGCGGAGCGGCGCCCCCACCTCGTGCAGATGGCCGAGGGCCTGGCGGTACGAGTCCACGAAACCGGTCTCCGTGTACGGGACGCCCAGCGCGGCGCAGTGGGCCCGGACGACGGGCTGGGCCAGGCGGAGGTTCGGGCGCGGCATGCTCGGGAAGAGGTGGTGCTCGACCTGGTAGTTGAGCCCGCCGAGGAACCAGTCGGTCAGGGCGCCGCCCCGGATGTTGCGCGAGGTGAGGACCTGACGGCGCAGATGGCCCCAGCTGTCGCCGTCCGCGTGCTCGTCCGGCCGCTCCATGCCCTTGTGGTTGGGGGCGAAGGCCATGCCGAGGTGCACGCCGAGGAGCATCTGGTGGACGAGGGCGAAGACGAGGGCCTGGGCGGGCGTCAGGAGCGTGAGGAGCAGCGCCGCGTATCCGGCGAAGTGAGCGAGGAGGAGGGCGCCTTCGACGAGCCGCTCGCGCCGGTTGCGGCACGGGCCGTCCTTCGCCAGCAGGGCCTGGACTCCGTACACCTTGAGCGCGATGCCCTCCAGGGTGGTCAGCGGGAAGAACAGCCAGGCCTGGTGGCGGGTGAGGAACCCGCGCAGGCCCGTGCGGCCCGCCGTCTGGTGCTCGGCGAAGACGAGGACGTCGGCGGCGACGTCGGGGTCCTTGTCGAGGTGGTTGGGGTTGGCGTGGTGGCGGTTGTGCTTGTCGTTCCACCACTCCCGGCTCATGCCGAGCAGGAGGTTCGCGTGGACGAGCTGGAGGATGCGGCTCGCCCTGCGGTTGGCAGTGATCTGGGCGTGGCCGGCGTCGTGTCCGACGAAGGCGGCGCGTGCGGAGAACAGGGCGAGGGGGACGGCGAGGAGCAACGCCCACCAGGAGGGCCCGGTCAGGACGAGCCCGGCCACCACGGCGGCGATGCCGAGGAGGTTGACGACGATGCCGCGGGCGTACCAGCCGGGGCGGTGTTCGAGGAGGCCCTGTTCCCTGACCGTCCGCAGGAGGGGGCTGAACTCGCTGCCGCCCCGGGCGCGGGCGGGCGCCGCGACGGGGGCGGCGGCCGGGGGCAGGACGGTGGCCTGGGACATGGCGGGCTCCGGTTTCTGTCGGTCTTGCGCGAGGTTTGGGCGCCTACCGAGAACGTACGGATCCGTGATCGTCCGGGGCCATGGCGTCACCACCCGTCCACGGCCTGGGGCGCGCCGGGGTGCGGGGGTGGGGCAGTCCCCACCCCCTCAGGCCCCGTGACGCACGTCACTCAGGACAGGTGCGCGCCGGCCGGTCCCGTCGGGTATCCTCGGCGGCTCGGTCTCCAGGTAGTCAAATTTGAGGAATGCGTTGTCGCTCTCGTACGGACCCGCTGACCCGGCCCGCGAACCCGCCCCCGAAGCCTCCCGACTCTTCCGTCACTCCGCCGTCTTCCTGCCCGCCGACCCGCCCCGCGCCGGACGGATCGCCTTCTGGTCACCGGACGGGGAGCCCCTGCCCGTCACCGACGACCCCTCCCCCGGCGACACCGGGATCACCGTCGTCGACGGCGACCCGCTCCAGGCCGTGACCGTCGCCGCCCGCACCCTGTCCGTACGGGACGCCCTGCCGGTCCTCGCCCGCGCCCGGTTCTCGGACGCCGCCTCCCCCGCGACCGCGTTCTGGGGTGCCGCGTCCCTCTTCGCCCTGGACCTCGTCGCGCGCGGCCTGCTGCTGCCCGGCCTCACCCCCGGCGACCACGACGCGTGGCGCGTCGGTCCGCTCGGCCCGGGAGAACTGGCCGAACTCCGCACGCTCGCCGCGTCGATGCCGCCCGCCGCACACGCCGTGCCCCTGCCCGCCCCCGTACCGCCGTCCGACGACGCGCCCCTGTCCGACGACGAACCGCTGCTGTTGCCCGAGCCCGAGGCGCTGCTGCGTGCCTTCGCCGACGCGGTGGCCGACACGCTGCCCCGTACCCCGGCGGCCCCGCTGGCCGCCGGTGGGCCCGCCTTCGCGGCCGACGCACCGCAGACCGTTCCCGAGCAGCGGGCATGGGCCGCCGACGTGGCGGCCGTGCACGACGCCGGCGTACGGCTCTCGCTCCGGCTCGAACTGCCCGGCTTCACCACGGAATCCCGGGAGGCGCCCGCATTCCGGGCGGTGCTCCAGCTGCACGGGGTCGCCGACCCGACCCTGGTCGCGGACGCGGCGGAGGTGTGGGCGGGATCCGGCCGCGCCGGGGCCGCGTTCGGGCCCCGGGCCCGGATGGACGCCCTCCTCGCCCTCCGGCGTGCCGCCCGCGCCTGGCCTCCGCTGTCCCCGCTCCTGTCGGCGGCCGTGCCCGACACCGTCGAACTCGCCGACGAGGAGGTCGCGGAGCTCCTGGGCCCGGCGGCCACGGCCCTCGCGGCGGCGGGCGTCCAGGTCCACTGGCCCCGTGAGCTGGCCGACCGGCTCACCGCCCGCGCGGTGATAGGCCCGGAGGAGGCCGAAGTCGGCGCCGGGGACTCCGGGCGCGGAGGCTCTGGACTCGAAGGCTCCGGATTCGGGTACGACGTCGGTCTCGGTGCGGACCCCACGGGCGACTCGGACTCCACGGACGTCACCGGCGCCGCCCGCACCTCCGCGCTGCCCTCCTTCCTCGCCGCCGACTCCCTGCTCGCCTTCAACTGGCGCTTCGCCGTGGGCGACCACGAGCTCACCCGGGCCGAGCTCGACCGGCTCGCCGAGGCGGGACGGCCGCTCGTACGGCTGCGCGACCGCTGGGTCCTCGTCGATCCGGCCGAGGTGCGCCGGGCCCGGGCCCACCAGGACCGCAAGGTCACCCCGGTGGACGCCCTCTCGGCCGTCCTCACCGGCACGACCGAGGTCGACGGGCACCCCGTCGAGGTGGCCGCGACGGGCTGGCTGGAGCGCCTGCGGGAGCGGCTCGCCGAACCCGAAGGCGGCCGCCCGGAGATCTCACAGCCGGCGGCGCTCGCCGCGACCCTGCGCGACTACCAGCTGCGCGGTCTCGACTGGCTCCACCGGATGACCTCGCTCGGCCTCGGCGGCTGCCTCGCCGACGACATGGGACTCGGCAAGACGATCACGGTCATCGCCCTGCACCTGCACCGGCAGGTCGACCCGGCGTCCGCCGGGCCGACCCTCGTCGTCTGCCCGACCTCGCTCATGGGCAACTGGCAGCGGGAGATCGAGAAGTTCGCGCCCGGCACTCCGGTGCGCCGTTTCCACGGCGCGGCCCGTGACCTGGAGGAGGTCGCCGAAGGCGGCTTCGTGCTCACCACGTACGGCACCATGCGGCTGGACGCCGAGCGGCTCGCCGCCCGGAGCTGGGGGCTCGTCGTCGCCGACGAGGCACAGCACGTCAAGAACCCGTACTCGGCGACCGCCCGCCAGCTGCGGACCATCGGGGCACGCGCACGCGTGGCACTGTCCGGCACGCCGGTGGAGAACAACCTCTCCGAACTGTGGGCGATCCTCGACTGGACCACCCCGGGGCTCCTCGGCGGTCTGGGCGCCTTCCGGACCCGGTTCGCCGCCGCCGTCGAGGGCGGGCGGGACCCGGCCGCCGCCGCGCGGCTCGCCGCCCTCGTGCGCCCCTTCCTGCTGCGCCGGCGCAAGTCCGACCCCGGGATCGCCCCCGAGCTGCCGCCGAAGACCGAGACCGACCGGACCGTCTCCCTCACGCCCGAACAGGCCGGTCTGTACGAGGCGGTGGTGCGGGAGACCCTCGCGGCGATCGCCGAAGCCGACGGTATGGAGCGCCGCGGCCTCGTCGTGAAGCTCCTGACGGGGCTCAAGCAGATCTGCAACCACCCCGCCCAGTACCTCAAGGAGGAGCGGCCGACGATCGAGGGCCGCTCGGGCAAGCTGGAGCTGCTCGACGAACTCCTCGACACGATCCTCGCCGAGGGCGCGTGCACCCTGGTCTTCACCCAGTACGTGGGGATGGCCCGGCTCCTGGAGGCGCACCTCGCGGCGCGGGGCGTGCGGACGCAGTTCCTCCACGGCGGCACCCCGGTCGCCGAACGCGAAGCGATGGTCGCCCGCTTCCAGAGCGGGGACGTCCCGGTCTTCCTGCTCTCCCTGAAGGCCGCCGGGACGGGGCTCAACCTGACCCGCGCCGAACACGTCGTGCACTACGACCGCTGGTGGAACCCGGCCGTGGAGGCACAGGCCACCGACCGCGCGTACCGGATCGGGCAGGACCGGCCGGTGCAGGTCCACCGGCTCATCGCCGAGGGCACGATCGAGGACCGGATCGCCGCGATGCTCGACCGCAAGCGCGAGCTGGCGGACACCGTCCTCGGCACCGGCGGGGACACCCCGCCGGAACTGACCGAACTGACCGATGCCGAACTGGCGGAGCTGGTGCGGCTGCGAGGGGACGGACGATGAGCGAGTACGGACGAGGACGCGGCCACGGGCACGGGCACGGGGACGACGAGCGGACCTTCGAGGCGCTCCCACCGGCGCACGGCGGCGGGTTCACCCGCACCTGGTGGGGACGGGCCTGGTTGAAGGCCCTGGAGGACACGGCGCTCGACGGGCGACAGCTCAAGGCGGGACGCCGGCACGCGCGCGCGGGGGCGGTGGGCGCCGTCTCGGTGCGGCCCGGCCGGATCACCGCGATGGTCAAGGACCGCGACGGCACGGCGTACCGCGGCGACGTGCTGGTGCGGGAGTTCTCCGAGGAGCAGTGGGAACGGCTCCTCGACCTCGCCGTGGGCAGCGCGGGCCACATCGCCGCGCTCCTCGACCGCGAGATGCCGCCGCACCTGGTGGAGGACGCGGCGGCGGCCGGGCTCGACCTGCTGCCGGGCATCGGGGACCTCGACGCGGAGTGCGGCTGCGAGGCCTGGGACCACTGTCCGCACACGGCGGCGCTCTGCTATCAGGTCGCCCGCCTCCTCGACGAGGACCCCTTCGTGCTCCTGCTGATGCGCGGACGGGGCGAGCGCCTCCTTCTGGAGCAGCTGCAGGCGCGCAGTGCCGCACGGGCGGCCGCGCCGTCCGCGCGTGGCGGGGCGGGGACCGGCGGCGCGCCGGGCGGCAGGACCGAAGAAGCCGGCGGGATGCCCGGCGTGTCGGCCGAGGAGGCGTTCGCGGCGGGTTTCCTCGTGCCGCCGCTGCCCGCCCCTCCGGTCGCCCCGGCCGTGCCGGGTCGGCCGCCGTCCCTGGACACGGACACGCCGCCGGAACCGGGGGTCGACCCCGCGGCCCTCGAGTTCCTCGCGGCCGACGCGGCGGCACGCGCGCACCGGCTGCTCGGCGAGTTGACGAGCGGCGGGGGCACGGCCGCTCCGGGCGGAGCGAGCCTGCCGCGTCTGCCCCTCCTGACGGTCGCTCAGGACGCGGTACGACTCGCGGCGGGCGCCCCCGCTCCCTCGATCGCGGCACGGCTCGCCGACGGCTCGGGCAGGTCGCGGGCGGAGCTGGAGCCGGCCACGCGCGCGTGGCGGTTCGGCGGCGCCGCCGCCCTCGCCGTACTGGACGAGGAATGGACGCCGGACGCCGAGGCACTGGAACGGGCCGCGGTCCGGCTCGCCGGGGCGTGGGCGGAGGACGATCGCCCGGCGCTGCGGCGCGCGGGCGGCGCACGGTGGACGGCCGTGGGCGCCGATGCGCAGCTGCGGCTCGGCGAGGACGGGCGCTGGTGGCCGTACCTGAAGGCCGGGGCCCGCTGGTCCCCGGCCGGCCCGCCGGACCACGACCCGGCGGCGGCCCTGGCGACGGCGCTCGCCGCTGGTGCCGGTGAAGCCGGTGCCCCCGGGCCCGGTGCTATTGGAGCCGGTGGCTGAGCGTGCCGCTGGTGGCGGCCAGGCTGCAGGCGACGGTGTCCTCGCCGAGGAGGAAACTCGTCCGGTACGGGTACTGGACGAAGGTCGTCCAGCGCGTGCCGAGCGGCTGCCGGGCGGCCTTGCGGCGAAGCGGTTCGCGGCAGAGCACGGTGGCCGCCTCGCGTACCGCCTCATCGGTGGCGAAGGCGCCGACCAGACGGGGGCGGGCAACGAGTTCGCCCTGGTGCGGCGTGTCGCAGCGCCGCCGGAGGGCGGTGCCGGGCGCGTCGCGGTCGATGTCGAAGCAGTCGCCGACGCGCAGCGCCTCGTAGGAGACGGGTCGCTCGGGCGCCGGAGCGCCCGTCGGGCGACCGGACGGGGTGGCGCCGGGGGCGGGGGCGGTGCTCCGGGACCGGGAAGGGACCGGTGACGTACTGCCCTGCTGATGCCTGGCTCGGTCCCCGGCTGCCGTTCGCTGCGGCGTGGCGCTCGTCGTCGTGGAGTTCGCGGGCGTTCCAACGCTCGGCGTGTCGGCCTCCCCCGCTCCGGCCGTCGCGGTGGGGGCGGACTGTCCCGGCTCGCCGGTGACGACGGGGGACGGCGTGCCGACCGGGTCCCCGCCCGGTGGGCCGTCGGCGAGTCCGCCGCCTGCCGCCCCGCCCCGTGCGGTCAGGAATGCGCCGGCCACCAGGGCGGCCGTGAGCAGCGGCACGAGCGGCACGCCGAACCAGCGGGCGCGCCGCGCCGCCGGTCCCGGCCGGGCCGCGCCGAGCCGCACGAAGCGGGCCGACCACGCGGACTCGGCAGCGGTCGCGAGGCGCTCGACCGCGAGGGACTCGATCGGACGGCGCAGGGCGGAGTCGGGTGCGGTCGAGCCGGGTGCGGTCGAGCCGGTCGGGTTCGGACTCGTCGAAGAGACCATGCCAGTGGGACCCGGGTCAGTCGGATCCATCCCAGTCGGATCCGTCTCAGTCGGATCCGTCTCAGTCGGATCCGTATCGGTGGAAGTCGACGAGCCCGTATCGGTATCGGTGGGACGGGACGGGCCCGGGCTGCCCGGTCCGGGCGGCGGAGTGGCGGTCGGCGGGTGGGACACAGGGATCAGGTTCGCCGTTCGGCGGCGGCGCGGCCAGCTTTCACCGGCCGCCGGGCTCGACCTGTACAGAATCGTGACGATCGCCGACCGCGCGCGCTCGCACCCCCACCGCTCCACCGTCATCGCCACCGCCCGGTCACAGCCGTCTACAGGCCGAGCTGGCGCTCCGCGCCCTCGACCGTCTGGGCGAGGAGCACGGCGATGGTCATGGGGCCGACACCGCCGGGGACCGGGGTGATGAGGGAGGCGCGCTCGGCGGCCGACGCGAAGTCGACGTCGCCGATGTTGCCCGGGTTGTAGCCGGCGTCGATGACGACGGCGCCCGGCTTGATGTCCTCGCCCTTGATGAAGTTCGGCTTCCCGACGGCGGCGACGAGGACGTCGGCCCCACGGACCACCGAGGAGAGGTCCTGGGTGCGGGAGTGGCAGTAGGTGACGGTGGCGTCGCGGCCGAGGAGGAGCAGTCCGGCCGGCTTGCCCAGGATGGCGCTGCGGCCCACGACGACGGCGCGCTTGCCGCTGAGTTCGACGTCGTAGGCGTCGAGGAGGCGCATGATGCCGCCGGGCGTGCAGGAGACGAAGCCGGGCAGCCCGAAGCCCATGGCGGCGAAGGAGGCCATGGTGACGCCGTCGACGTCCTTCTCCGGGGCGATGGCCTCGAAGGCGGCGCGCTCGTCGATGTGGGGGCCGACCGGGTGCTGGAGCAGGATGCCGTGGACCTCGGGGTCCTCGGACAGGGCGGTGACCGCGGCGACGAGCTCCTCGGTCGTCGTCTCGGCGGGCAGTTCGACGTGCTTGGAGCGGATTCCGGCCTTCGCGCAGCGGTTCTGCTTCATCTTCACGTACGTGACGGAGGCCGGGTCCGCGCCGACCAGGACGGTCGCGAGGCACGGCGTGACGCCGGTGCGGCGGGTGATCTCGGCGGCTCGGGCGGCGGTCTCCTCGACCGTACGGCGGGCGAGGGCCGTGCCGTCCATGAGGGTGGCGGTGCTGGTGGACATGGAAACTCCTGGGCGTCGTCTCTGACCGGTGGTTCGCCCAGGCGCACGGCATCGGCACGGTCGCGCCGTTGCGGCACGCTCCGCCGGGCCGCTCCCCGGTGGTGATCCACCTCAAGCGCCAGTCACGGCCCGGACCCCACTCTACGTGAGCGGCGGGGGGCCGGTCCCGGACAGGGTGCGCATGCCGTGGTGCGAGGTGGCTTGTCGGGCGCCCGCGGGCGCACCACGATGAGCGCGACGGGCCGGGACGACCTCGACGAGGAGGCCGAGTTGAGCGATGCGTGGATGGCCGTGGAGCCACGGCCGGAACGGGCACCGGCGGCGGGTCCGGGAGCGGAAGCGACTCCCCGCCCGAAGGTGGGCCGGGGTGTGACGACCACCGGGAGTGCACCGGCAGACCGGGGCACGGGCACCGGCCGAGGCTCCGACGGACACGCGGGCACCGGCCGAGGCGCCGACGAACGCACGGGCGCCAACGGGGGCACACGCACGGACGCCCACCGGGGCACGGACGCGGACCTGCCCGTCCGGCAGGCCCGCCCGCTGGTGGCCGCGTCCTGGCGCCGGTCCGTACGCGCGCGCGTGAGCCCTGACGGGGCGGCGCGGGTGGAACTGGACGAGGACGAGCTCGCCGCGTGCCGGGAAGCCCATCCCCTCTCCGCGGCGATGCCGGTGATCCGGGAGCTGATGGGGGCGTACGCGACGGACGGCGAGCATCTTCTCGCGGTCTGCGACGCCGCCGGACGCATGCTCTGGGTCGAAGGGCACCCGGGCACCCTGCGCAGGGCCCGGGGGATGAACTTCGTCGCCGGGGCCCGCTGGTCGGAGGCGGCGGCCGGGACGAACGCGCCGGGCACCGCCCTGGCCGTCGACCGGCCGGTGCAGGTCGTCGCCTCCGAGCACTTCCGGCGTCCGGTGCGGGCGTGGACCTGTGCCGCGGCCCCCGTGCACGACCCGCACAGCGGGCGCGTGATCGGCGCGGTCGACATCACCGGCGGGGAGCGACTCGCGCACCCGCACAGCCTCGGTTTCGTCCAGGCGGTGGCCCGCGCGGCCGAGTCCCAGCTGGCCCTGCTCGGACCGGCCCCGGACCCGGAGCGGGTCAGGCTGTCGGCGCTCGGCCGGGACGAGGCGGTGCTCTCGGTGGGCGGGCGGCGGCTGCGGCTGAGCCGTCGTCACAGCGAGATCCTGGTGGTCCTCGCACACCGGCCGGAGGGGGTGGGCGGCGACGAACTCCTCACCCTCCTGTACGAGGACGGGTCGGTCACGCCGGTGACGCTGCGGGCGGAGCTGTCCCGGCTGCGCGCGCTGCTCGGTCCCGACGTGCTGCGATCGCGGCCGTACCGGCTCGCCGCGCCCGTGGACGCGGACTTCGCGACGGTCGACCGGAAGCTCGCGTCGGGGGCCGTCGCGGCGGCGGCCGGGGAGTACGCGGGCCCGTTGCTCCCCGCGTCGACCGCGCCCGGGGTCGTACGGCTGCGGGAGCGGCTCGCGGACCGGCTGCGGGCGGCGCTGGTGGACCGGGCCGATCCCGGGCTGCTCGCCGACTGGGCGTACAGCGCGTGGGGCGAGGACGACGTGGTGGTCTGGCGGGCGCTGTGCGCGGCGGTGCCGGCGCCGCAGCTTCCTCCCGTACGGGCGAGGCTCGACTCCCTGGAGGCGGAACTGTCCGCCGGTGCAACGGACTTGCAACGTACGGTTCATCACACTCGGACGTGAACGCCGGTCAGGGACGGCCGGCGCGTCCGAGGGAGGCCATGCCCATGACCCGTTACGCCGCACCCGGTACCGAGGGCGCGCTCATGTCGTACCAGGCCCGCTACGACCACTGGATCGGCGGCGAGTACGTCGCCCCGGCGGGCGGCCGCTACTTCGAGAACCCCAGCCCGATCGACGGCCGCCCCTTCACGGAGGTCGCGCGCGGCACCGCCGAGGACGTGGAACGCGCCCTCGACGCGGCGCACGCGGCGGCCCCGGCATGGGGGCGGACCGCGCCGGCGGAGCGGGCGGCCGTCCTGCTGCGGATCGCGGACCGCATGGAGAGCAACCTCGAGGCGCTGGCGGTCGCCGAAACGTGGGACAACGGCAAGCCGGTCCGGGAGACGCTCGCCGCGGACATCCCGCTCGCGATCGACCACTTCCGCTACTTCGCGGGGGCGCTGCGGGCCCAGGAGGGCGCGCTGAGCGAGATCGACGACGACACCGTGGCGTACCACTTCCACGAGCCGCTGGGCGTCGTCGCGCAGATCATCCCGTGGAACTTCCCGATCCTGATGGCGGTCTGGAAGCTGGCCCCGGCGCTGGCCGCGGGCAACGCGGTGGTCCTCAAGCCGGCCGAACAGACCCCGGCCTCGGTGCACTTCTGGCTGAGCCTGGTCGCGGACCTGCTGCCGCCGGGTGTACTGAACGTCGTCAACGGCTTCGGGGAGGAGGCCGGCAAGCCGCTGGCATCCAGCCCGCGCGTGGCGAAGATCGCCTTCACGGGCGAGACGACGACAGGCCGACTGATCATGCAGTACGCCTCCGAGAACCTGAAGCCGGTCACGCTCGAACTCGGCGGCAAATCACCCAACATCTTCTTCGACGACGTCTCGTCGGCCGACGACGACTTCCGCGACAAGGCCCTCGAAGGCTTCACGATGTTCGCCCTCAACCAGGGCGAGGTCTGCACCTGCCCCTCGCGCGCCCTCGTCCAGCGCGGCCACTATGCCGACTTCCTGGAAGCGGCGATCGCCCGCACGGAGAAGATCGTCCCGGGCCACCCCCTGGACACCGACACGATGATCGGCGCGCAGGCCTCCGCCGACCAGCTCCGCAAGATCCTCTCCTACCTGGAGATCGGCCAGAAGGAGGGCGCGAAGATCCTGACGGGCGGCCAGATCGTCGAACACGGTGGCGAGTTGGCGGGCGGCTACTACGTACAGCCGACCGTATTCGAGGGCGACAACCGCATGCGGATCTTCCAGGAGGAGATCTTCGGCCCGGTGGTGGCGGTGACCTCCTTCACCGACTTCGACGACGCGATCCACACGGCCAACGACACGCTCTACGGCCTCGGCGCCGGCGTCTGGACCCGCGACACGAACACCGCCTACCGCGCGGGCCGCGCGATCCAGGCGGGCCGCGTCTGGACGAACTGCTACCACGCCTACCCGGCCCACGCTGCCTTCGGCGGCTACAAGCAGTCGGGCATCGGCCGCGAGACCCACAAGATGATGCTGGAGCACTACCAGCAGACGAAGAACATCTTTTGTAGCTACTCCCCGAAGGCAGTGGGGTTCTTCTAGCGTCCCAAGTCTGGATGCCGACACGGAAATTGCTCACCAGGGCCGGCCGAGATAACTGCTCTGGTTCGTCACGTCACGTAGTCGAATCGGCCGCCCAGCTCACACCTGCGGACCAGTCACGGACCAGATTTCCGTCCGGCGAGCCAGCCGGCAACCCTCTGACAGGCGTGGTAGCAGATGTAGCGGGACGGTGCAGCTTCCACAGCGCGGCGTCTTCGCCCCGAACCTCCCCGTGGTCCCCGCGCGAGCGAGGGTGTTCCGTGCGCTACCCGCAAGGTTGGTCCCCACGCGAGTGGGGATGTTCCTGGGATCGCGTCATCCTGGCCCAGATGCCGTCACTCGCTGGAGTGACTGAGGGTCCCAATACCCTGATCACGCAGGACTGCGAACAAAGTCAACTCGGCGGTCACCCGTGAAGGCTGCCAAGGATCGAAGCCACCATGCTCATGTAGGTACTCGGCGATCGACTCGGTAGCCCTCTGTAACATTCGCGCGCACTTGCTGGGTCGGCCACGGCATTGCGGGGCTCTCGATCTCAATGTCTTGCTGGGAGAATCTGGGGAGTACGAGCGGCTCTGGGGAGCGCCTGGGGAGAATCGGCTACACGAAGCAGGCAGCCCTGAAAGACACCGAAAGGTTCGTCTGCGCAGGTCAGAGACAGCGATGATCCCATCACCGCAGGTCAGGGCATCCCGGTAGACAACTTCATGACGTATGTGCCGAGGTCGTGAGTAGGCGAGGCCGCCTGGATCTGATGGCACAGCAGGTGACTGACCAGTCCAGCTGGGCACGGCGAATAGCAGCTTCCGCTCTCAGCATGCCAGACGTCATTGACAACGACGACATAACTCATGGCTGGGCCCCCTACGAATCAGCCGCTCCCGGGCTGTTGCTGACCCTGCAAGTGCAGCGGCACGGTTGAGACGCTCGCCTTTGAAGAATCCCAGTTGAGCGAGCCCGTGCAGGGCGCGGCTATTTCCGGCCGCCGCTGCTGCGTGTGCCAGGTCCGCGGCGCCCTGATGGTGACCTCGTCCTTCGCTGTGCCATGACATCCGCTTGGGACCTTTCGAGTGCTTCGCAGCGGCGGCCACGCTGTAGAAGCACGTGGCAGTGGCGTGGTCACGGAGGTCTGATCTTTCGCGCGCGAAGGCCACCAGGGCATCAGCCTCAGCGTTGGATCGAGGCATGCTCCGTGGAGCTCTGTCGGCACCGCCACTCGTTTGTGTGCCGGCTCGCCCCCTCCGGGCCGTCGATCAGGGGCCCACTCCGTACCGACCAAGATCCGGGCCATACGCGGACCAGCCGCCTGCAGCTTGGCCGAATCGTGGCCGTTTCCGCTGGTCAGCGGCCATGCGAGGCTGTACCACCAGCACACCAAGAACGTCCTCCAGAGCTACAGCCCCAAGAAGCTCGGATTCTTCTGACCGCTCCTCTCAGAGGTGACATGGCCTTCGGCAAACCGACGGCCGATGCCACCGGCGCCTGCCGGCAGGGGGGCGGTCAGCCGGTCACCGGGGTCACCGTGCCGTTCGGGCCGCAGCGGACGGTCCACGGGCTCCCGGAGGGTGTGAGGTTCTCGTGGATGCGGATGTCGACCCGTGTCGCGGCGCGGGCTCCCGGCACGTGGGCGTGGGCGGCGGTGCAGGCCGTTGGGTGACGGCCGTGACGTCGAGGTCGCCGCTGCCGACGGCGCGGGGCACGTAGAGGTCGACGGCACCGTCGGTGGCGGTCGCGGTGAGTCGGCCGGCCATCGGCGGGACCTGGGTGACCAGGCCGCGTTCCCGTTCGGCGGGGGTGGGGCCCTCCAGGAGCAGGTCGAGGGCCTGTTGGGGGCTGAGCGGTCGGTCGGTGGGACGGTCGACCGCACGGATGCCGTACGGGCCGGCGAAGTAGAGCTGCACCGTCCGGGCTTCCGTCCCCGGTCGCTGGATGCCGGAGGCCGGGGCTCCGGCCGGAACCGTGTCGGTCGGGGTGATCCCGCAGCCGCCGGCCGTCAGGACGGTGAGCAGTGCGGTTGCGGCGGTACGTGCGGTGTTGTGGCGGGTCATCGTGGTTCCGACGGGGGTGAGGTGGCGAGCGGGAGGGTGAGGGTGAACACGGCTCCGGCCCCCGGGGCGTTGGCGGCGGTCAGGGTGGCGCCGTACAGCAGCGCGTTCTCGTGGGCGAGGGCGAGGCCGAGGCCGCTGCCCTCGGAGCGGGTGCGGGCGGTGTCGACCTTGTAGAAGCGGTCGAAGACGTGGGGCAGGGCATGGTCGGGAATGCCGGGGCCATGATCGGTCACGGTGAGGACGGCCGTGCCGTCCTCCGCTCGTGCGCGGACCGTGACCGGCGGGCGGCCGTGGCGGAGGGCGTTGCCCACGAGGTTGGCGAGGATCACGTCGACGCGCCTCGGGTCGGCGTGGACGGGAACAGGCCCGGCGAGATCGACGGTGACGCTCTCGTCGTCGTCCCAACCGCGCAGGTGGAGGGTCTTGGCGACGAGGATGCACAGGTCGACGTCCTCGGCGCGCAGCGGCGCGGTCTTGGCATCGAAGCGGGAGACCTCCATCAGGTCCTCGACCATGCGGGCGAGGGTGCGCGTCTCGTCGCTGATGAGGCGTACGGCGTCGGCGGTGTCGGGCGGCAGGGTCCCGGAGGCCGCGTCCTCGTCGAGGACCTCGGTGACCGCGGTCATGGCGGCGAGCGGAGTGCGGAGTTCATGGGCGACGACGGCGGCGAAGCGGCGTGCGCCCGCCTCCATGCGGCGCAGTTCGGCGTCGTCGCGTTCCAGGGCTGCCGCCATCGTGTTGAACGTCCTCGTCAGGTCGGCGAGTTCGTCGCCTCTCTCCGCCTCCAGGCGGGTGCCGAGTTCGCCGGCTGCGATGCGTTCGGCGCCGTCGTGCAGCCGGCGCACGGGTCGCAGCACACGGCGGGCCGCGACGAGGGCGGGCACGAGGGCGAGGACGAGAGCGGGGACGGCCGCCGCCCGGGCGGCGGTGAGCAGGGCCGCGATGTCCGCCTCGTCGTCGTCGAGCCGGAAGGAGGCGTAGACCGTCAGGCCCGACGGCGCGGGGGGTTCCGCGCCGAAGCCGCCCGGGACCCCGGCGTACTTCTCGTAGACCTCACGATCCAAGCCGGGCGGACGGCCGCCGGGTGCGCCTTGGCACTGAGGCCGCCGCGAGAGCGCCCGAGGGCGTGATCGGCAGGTTCGCGGCGTCCGACCGCCCCTCTTCCAGTGTTCCGGCGGCATGCTGATGGGCTCTGACGGCGGTGGAGTCGACCGATACGGTCCAGTCGATGTCCCCGTCGGCGTCCACCGCGGCCGGACTGCTGCGAGGATCCGTTCCCAGGTCCCGTCGACGGCCCGTCTGATCAGCCGTCTGCGCGCGGTCCGGAACGAGCTGAGTGGCCCGTCGAAGGGACACGCTTCCCCCTGATTCGCCGGTGAGGCAGGCGTGGCACAGGCAGCGGTCCGGATGCGGACGGTACGGCGCGATCTCGACGCGGTACCGGCGTGCGTTCCGTTCCAGCGTCGCGGAGACGTCCGCCGCGTAGTCCGCGCCGAGCCCGCCTCCGCGTCCTGTTTCACACAGCCGCTCCAAGAGGCGTGGGGTGTGGACGAGTTTCGGCCGGAAGCCGTGAAGATGGCGTGTCGCCGTATCGATGACGATCCACCGGCTGGTGTGCCGCTCGCGTCCGACCACCGTGACCCGATCATCCCCCGGACCCCAGTACACGCCGGCCACGTAGACCTTCGCCCCGCCCTTGAAGCACTTCGTCCCCGGGCGCAGTTCCTGGCCGCCGACTCCGCACCGACGCCAGGCCACGACGTTCGCCGCCACCGACCAGATCGGCTTCCGCCCGGGGACATCCGCCTCGGTCACTCGCCCCGCCTCCCTCGCCGACGCACCGCCTGGTCCGAAGCGGAAATCGTAGACCGGACGGTCACGGCCGCCCCGCCGGGCCCGTCTTCCTGGTCGGCGCTCGATGACCGAAGGGACACGCCCTGGCCGTGCACGGCCTGAGCAAACCCGTCCGACAATTTCGACGGCATTCCAAAAAGAAGTCACTCCACGAGACTCGACGCGGGTCGGCCGCGCGGCCACTCGTCGGCCACGATGAAGCACGAGCACGTCACGCAATGCCGACTATTATGTTCCCAACAGGGTCGAATCAACCGTCGAACCGTCACGCTCCCCGCATGTCAATCGTGGACATGCCATCCCAGGACGCTCGCCCAGGCTCGGCACTTTCGGACCGCGCTCGGTCGGGACCGCTTCGTCGCGGAGAGCCGGACGACTTTCCGTGGTCCTCCTCCTTCTGGTGAGCCTCCTCGGAATACCGGCCCTGGCCAGTGCCGCGCCGCTCTCCGCATCGACCCGCACGTTCGTGGTGGCGTCGAACGCGAACGACACGGCCGTGGCCCGGGCCCGGGCACGCTGGGGCGACCGGCGGCTCGACGAGGTCCCCTTCCTCGGTGCCCACAACGCGTTCACCAACTACGAGGACTCCCGTTGGAGTTCAGCGGCCCAGTCCGAGTCCGTACGTCACCAGCTCGACAACGGAGTGCGCGCCCTCAGCCTGGACACCCATTGGTACGAGCGCAGCACGTGGCTCTGCGTCGTCAGCTTCGGCAGCGACTGCCACCCGAGCGACGTCCACCTCTGCCCCGGCGAGTGCAAGACCTTCGCCGGGGTCACGTACACACTGCCCCGACAGTCCCTCCGGAGCAGCATGCAGACCGTGGTGGACTTCCTCGCAGCGAACCCCCAAGAAGTCGTGACCGTCTTCCTGGAGGACTACGTCAGCGCCCAGCAGCTCGGCAACCGCTCGGCCGGGTACGCGGCCTCGACCAGCTGCTCTTCCGGCCCGACGCATGGAACGTACGCCGGCAGGGGTGGCCGAGGATGAGCGACCTCGTCGGCTCCGGAAAGCGCCTGCTGATCTTCAGCGACGAGCCCGACCGTGAATACCTGGGTGTCATGTACGACAGGGCCTGGACCGTCAGCAACTTCTGGAGCCTCGGAGACCTCGGCAACGACCTCTCCTGCGTCAGCCGGTGGCCCGACGTGCCGTTGGACCGTGAGGAGCCGGGCTTCCGGCGGCTCTTCACCATGAGCCACCATCGGAACGTACCCACGGTCATCAACGCCGCCCTCGACAACGGAAGCAGGCTGCGCGACCGCATCGACCGGCAGTGCCGACCGGCGGCCGGCGGTCGCGATCCGAACTTCGTCTCGGTCGACTTCCACCGGGTGTCCGACGGCAGCGGCCACGCACCGGCTTCGATCGTCGCGGAACTGAACGCCCGGAACTGAATCCCTGTCGGAGCCCCTCCACGGCCCACCCGCCCCGGCCCTCGGCGGGTGGGCCGCCCTTGCCCGTGCCTTCGGACGACCGGCCCCGGAGCGGCCAAGACCGAAGGCGCCGGATCGTGGTGTTTTGCCGTGCCTGCGCCGACCATGGGAAGTGGCGCCGGAAGACACGGGAACCACGCCGCCCGTCCTCCCCCGCGCCACTCCAACGTCCGGGGCGGATGCACGACGGCGAACTGCGGCGTCGAGTGCCGGCCACCCGCCCTCGCGGAGGCCCCGCACCACGAAGGCGAAGCACACGTGGCAGCACGGCCCCACCGCCGTCCCACCACCGGTGCGGTCAGTCGAGCAGGACGCCGGGGTTCAGGATGCGGTGAGGGTCCAGGGCGTCCTTGGCTGCGCGCAGCGCCAGCGCGAAGGGCTCCGGGCGCTGGAGGTCGTAGCCGGCGCGGTGGTCGCGGCCGACGGCGTGGTGGTGCGTGATCGTGGCGCGGTTGCGGTGCAGGATCTCGCCGGCGACGGCCTTGATGTCGTCCCAGACCTCGACCTCGTCGCCGGGTCGGCCGGCGACGGCCACGGTGAAGTAGGGGGCGGCCCCGTCGGGGTAGACGTGGGTCAGGCGGCAGTTGACGGTGGCCGGGCGTCCTGTGATCTTCAGAGCGGCGGCGCCGACCTCGGTGCGGACGGCGTCGATCAAGGCGGGGATCCTGTCCCAGGTGGCGGCGGTCTCGAAGGTCTCGACGACGGCGCCCATGCGGGCCAGACCGTCACGCAGGTAGGGCATGCGCAGGAACGCCGAACGCCAGGCGCTCACGGCCGAGGCGTCACGGTCCGCCGTGGGCGTCTCGGCTCGGCCGCTGTGGGCGCGGGCCAGGTCCACCGCGCTCGCGAGGCGGTCCCCGACGGGTCCGGTGGCGGATTCGAAGCCCAGGACCAGGACGGAGGAGCCGTCGTGGGAGGCGCCGGAGAGGAGGGCTTCGCCGGCGTCGAGCAGGCGGCAGTTGGCCGGGGCGAGGTCGGACTGGGCGATGGCGCGCACGGCGTCCAGCGCGCGGTGGAAGTCGGTGAAGGCCACGGACGCGGAGGCTTTGTGGCAGGGGCGTTCCTGCAAGCGCATCCATGCCTCGGTGATGACGCCGAGCGCGCCCTCGGACCCGAGGAAGAGCCGGTCGGGCGACGGACCGGCGCCGGAGGCGGGCAGGCGCCAGGACGTACCGGCTCCGGCGGGTGTGATCACCCGCAGGGACTGCACGAAGTCGTCGATGTGGGTGCGGACGGTGGCGTAGTGGCCACCGGCCCGAGTGGCCAGCCAACCGCCGAGGGTGGAGAACTCGAAGCTCTGCGGGAAGTGGCGCAGGGTCAGGCCGTGGGGCCGCAACTGCGCTTCCAGCACGGGGCCGAGAGCTCCTGCCTGGATGCGGGCCGAGCGGCCGGCGGTGTCGACCTCCAGAACGCGGCCCATCGAGGTCAGGTCGAGAGACAGCACGGCGCGGTGGGCATCGCCGCGGTACTCCACGCCGCCGACCACCGAGGAGCCGCCACCGAAGGGAATGACGGCCACGTCGTGCTCGCCGGCCCAGTCCAGCAGGTCGGCCACCTCCCGGTCGCCGGTGGGGTGGGCGACGAGGTCGGGGATCCGGCCGGGACGGGCGCGAAGGGCCCGGATGACGTCGCGGTAGGCCTTGCCCATGGCGTGGGCGGCGCGCGCCCGCGGGTCGCCGGTGACCAGATGCGCCAGGGAAGGTGGGGGCGTCACGGCGGGCCGGGCGATGGGCAGGTCGGCAATGCGGGGTATCGGCAGCGGGCGGGCCAGGGTGCCCGGAAGCAGGGCCCCCATCGCAGCGCATTCGGCGTCGTCGGGGTGGGCGTCGGTATAGCCCCAGCCCCACCAGGAACGGGTCCGGGCGGAGCGGGGCACAGATGGGATCGCAGACATGAGAGTGCTCCCAGTTGGGGTCCGATTGAACTTACCCAGTGGTAAATTACCTTAGGGTAAGATTCGTTTCCATGACAACGCCCTCCTCCAAGGCCGGCACCAAGGGCGTGCCGAGAGCCGACCGCGAACAACAGATCCTGGCCGCGGCCACCGAGGAGTTCGGCCGCCACGGCTACGAGGCGACCACCGTGGCCGCCATCGCCGTGAGGGTCGGCGTCACCAAGCCGCTGCTGCACCAGTACTTCGGCAGCAAGCAGGGCCTCTACCTCGCCTGCCTCGACCCGATCGGCGACCGGCTGCTGAACGCCCTCCGCACCGCCATGGCCGGACACGGCACCGACGCGCCGCCCACTCCCCTGCGCGTCCTGAACGCCCTCTTCACCGCACTCGACGGGCAGCGCGAGGCCTGGTTCGTCCTCTACGACCCCACGCTGCCGCCCGGCAGCGACGCCGCCCAGCGCGCCGTGCACTACCGCGACGCCATCGACGGCCTCGCCGCGACCGGCACCGCCGAACTCCTGCGCACGGCCGGAACCGCCGACCCCCTGGACGCCGACGCCCTCAAACACGCCTGGCGCGGCCTGTGCACCGCCCTGGTCCGCTGGTGGATCGGCCATCCCGACCAGTCGCCCGAGGCCATGACCCGGCGCTGCGCCCGGCTCACCGAGGCCGCCCACATCATCTTCGCCGCCGGCGGCGACAACACGTGAGCCAGACCGCCCCGCCACCTGGAAAGCACCTCGACCACCCCGTATCCGGCCGCGGACACCGTTTCGTCATGCAGGAGGCGACGACACCCAGGTCCCGAACCCCGAACCCGGGGCGGCGTCACCGGCGGTCCTCGCGGTCGAAGCGACACGGCCGCCGGCTCGGCGGCCGTCCCGAGCGGCCCCGTCGAAGTCTGGAGGGCAGCCCGTTCCCCCACGGCGGACAATGGGCTCTCCGAGAGACTCCGGCAAACAAGGTCGGAGCAGAATCAGGGCGTGGGCGGCGGCTCGTGTCGAGGCCACCGGCGGACGGACAGCGCGACGAACGTGCCGCTGCCGTCACACGGTCCGCCGGACAGGACCTCAGGAGGGGAAGCGTGACAGAGACCAGCGACACCCGATCAACCGGCCAGGAGGCACAGGGGAGATCACCGGGCCGGCTGCGGCGTCTGATGCGCTACATCCCCCTGATCGCCCCCCTCCTGCTGTGGGCCGTGCCGTGCTGGGTCCTCCTGCACACCGGTCAGCGCTGGCCGCTCCCCGTCACACTGACCGGCACGGCGCTCTTCGCCCTCGGCCTGACCGGAATGCCGCTCGCGATGGCACGCGGCCACGGTCGCCGCCAGCAGGACCGGGCGGCGATCGTCGGTGACACGCTGCTGGGCGGCATCTGGGTCCTGTTCACCTGGTCCCTTCTGCTCGGTGTCCCACTGCGGCTTGTCCTGACCGTGGCCGGTGTGGGTGACGGACAGGGCCGGGCGCGCATCGTCACCTGGACCGTCCTCTGCACAACCGCCGTACTGCTCGCATGGGGGTACGCCGAGGCCCGACGCGTGCCACGCGTGCGCCGCCTCGACGTGCCGCTCCCGCGCCTGGGAGCCGGGCTGGACGGCACCCGAGTCGTTCTGATCACCGACACCCACTACGGTCCGCTCGACCGCGCCCGCTGGTCGGAACGGGTCTGCGAGACGGTCAACAGCCTGGAAGCCGATCTGGTGTGCCACACCGGTGACATCGCGGACGGCACGGCCGAACGCCGTCGCGCCCAGGCCGCTCCCCTGGGCACCGTGCGGGCGACGCGGGCCCTGGTCTACGTCACCGGCAACCACGAGTACTACAGCGAGGCTCAGGGCTGGGTCGACCTGATGGACGAGCTTGGCTGGGAGCCGCTGCGCAACCGGCATCTGCTGCTCGAACGCGGCGGTGACACCCTCGTGGTCGCAGGTGTCGACGACGTCACCGCCGAGTCCTCCGGACTGGCGGGTCACCGAGCCCACCTCGCCGGAGCCCTCCAGGGCGCCGATCCCGACCTGCCCGTCCTCCTGCTCGCTCACCAGCCCAAGTTCGTCGACCGGGCGGCGGCCCACGGAATCGACCTCCAGCTCTCCGGCCACACCCACGGGGGCCAGATCTGGCCCTTCCACCACTTGGTCCGCCTCGACCAACCCACCGTCGCCGGCCTCAGCCACCACGGCGCTCGCACCCTCCTCTACACCAGCCGCGGCACCGGCTTCTGGGGCCCGCCCTTCCGGGTCTTCGCCCCCAGCGAGATCACCTTGCTCGTGCTCCGCTCCCCGGAGCGGTCCACCTCGCCGTAAGTCGTCCTCCCGGGATCCTTTCCGCCGCGTGGACGGTGATCCGACGCCGAAGCCCGGCGGCCACTCGTCGTCCGATGCGCGGCACGTGGAGCCGGGTCTCGACGACGAGGCGGCCACGACCGTGGTCGCCTCCTGCCGGCCCTTCGCCTCCTCGTCACCGGGGGCGTGATCAAGCCGTCTTTCCGTCACCTGGTCGGCTCATCAGGATCTAGAGTGTGCGCGTGACCGAGGAGAACCACGCACTCATCGCCGGCCGCTACCAACTGGTCGAACGTATCGGCCAAGGCGGCATGGGCAGGGTCTGGCGCGGCCTTGACCGGCAACTCTTCGGACGCGAAGTCGCCATCAAGGAAATCCTCTTCCCTCCGGGCATGGACGAGGCCGACCGCGAGGCGCTGCTCAGGCGGTTCACCGGCGAGGCACGCGCAGCGGTCACTCTCAGCCACCCGGGAGTCATCACCGTCCATGACGTCGTGGAGCATCGCGGCGCCCCCGTCATCGTCATGGAGCTGGTCCGCGGCCGGTCCCTGGCCGCCGAGATCCGCAGCCACGGCCGGCTGCCCGTACGGCGGGTGGCGGAGATCGGCGCCGCCGTGCTCGACGCGCTGACCGAGGCGCACGCGGCGCGGATCGTCCACCGCGACATCAAGCCGGACAACGTGCTCCTGGCCAAGGACCGAGTCGTCCTGACCGACTTCGGCATCGCCCACCTCGCCGACGCCACGACCAGGCTGAGCCACAGCGGGATCGTCATCGGCACCCCGCAGTACATGCCGCCGGAACAACTCGACGGCAAGCGCCCGACTCCGGCCAACGACCTATGGGCGCTCGGCGCCACCTTGTACCACGCCGTCGAGGGGCACCCCCCGTTCGAGGCGGAGGGCCTCCACGCCCTCGCCGTGGCCGTGTTCACCCGTCCGCACCGGCCGCCGGTCCACGCGGGCCCGCTCGCCCCGCTGCTGGACGCGCTGCTCACCAAGGACCCGGCTGAGCGCGTGGGCGCCGTGGAGGCGGCCGAGATGCTCGGGGCCGTACTGGGCTCCACCCCCTCCCCCGCCGGCCCGGACCGCGTGCCCGGCCCCGCGCGGGAAGCCGAACCGGGCGATGGTCCGGGACCGGAACCCACCCTCGGTCCGAAGGCGGCTTCGACGCCGGATGCGCCGGTGGAACCCTCCTCCGCCCCGACCATGCCCAAGCGGGCCCCTTCGTCGACACCGTCCGTGCCGACCCCCACCGTCCCCGACTCCTCCGGGGGCGGCGCGGGCCCCGCGCGTCACCGCGTGCCCGACCGGCCGACCGCCCCGCCGGTCGTCGCGGCCCCGGACGAGCCGCCGCCCGCACTCGGTGCGACGACTCCGTCGGAGCAGGGCGACCGGGCGTCCACGGGGCCGCGGGGCCTCACCCGACGCTCCGCGGTCCTGGGGACGGCGCTCGCCGTGCTCGCCACGGGCTCCCTCCTGACCTGGTCCCTCACCCGCGACGACGACCCGCCGGGCGGCGGGGCGGGCGGCAGCGGGTCGACGGCTTCCTCCGTCACGGTGCGGATCGGGGTGGACGCGCCCCTCAGCGGCGGACTCTCCTCGATGGGCACCGGTGTCCGGAACTCCGCCGAACTCGCGGTCCGGACCGCCAACGAGACCGGACACGTTCCCGGTGTGACCTTCGAGCTCACGGCCGTGGACGACGGGGCCGACCCCTCCAAGGGCGCGGCCAACGCCACCCGGTTCGTGTCCGACGGCAAGCTGGTCGGCGTCGTCGG
Source organism: Streptomyces sp. NPDC006197 (assembly GCF_040613865.1). NCBI lineage: Bacteria > Bacillati > Actinomycetota > Actinomycetes > Kitasatosporales > Streptomycetaceae > Streptomyces > Streptomyces sp. NPDC006197. The sequence continues at coordinate 49,083 of NZ_JBEXSZ010000026.1, forward strand.
CCCGCTCAACTCCGCCGTCGCCCGCACCCTGGTGCCCGTGCTCTCCCGCGCGGGCGTGGTCAACGTGTCGCCGGGCAACACCGACCCCGCCCTGACCCTGGGCCCCGACTGGGCCACGGGCACCCGCGTCCGGCCGTACTCCACCTACTTCCGGACGGTCGGCACGGATGTCGACCAGGGGCCGTTCGCCGCCCGGTACCTGCACGGCGCCGGGAAGACCAAGCTCTACGTGGTCGACGACGCGAGCCCCCACGGAACCGCCGTCACCTCCGGTCTCACCGCCGAATGGAAGAAGCTCGGGGGGACCGTCGTCGGCACCGAGCAGGTCGATCCCGCGGAACGCGACTTCGCGGGCCTCGCCCTCAGGGTACGGTCCTCGGGAGCCGAAGCCGTCTACTTCGGTGGCTACTACGACACCGCTGCACCGCTGTCCCAGCAGCTCAAGCAGGCGGGCGTGACCATCCCCCTCATGGGCGGCGACGGCATCTTCGACCAGGCGTACCTCACCGGGAACCCCCGGGCCGACGGCGACCTCGCGACCCAGATCGGCGTACCGGCCACGGAGTCGGCGGCAGGACGCGACTTCCTCGCCCGGTACGAGAAGGCGGGCTACGCGCAGCCGCCCGGCTGGTACGGCCCCTACGCCTACGACGCGACCTGGGCCCTCATCGAGGCGGTGAGGGCCGTCGCGAAGTCGAACGGCGGCACCCTTGCCGGCGACACCCGCGCGAAACTGCCGCAGGCCGTCGAGCACCTGGCCTTCGACGGCGTCACCGGCCCCGTCGCCTTCGACGGCGGCGACATCGTCAACCGCCGACTGACGGTGTACCAGGTGGACGGCGGAAGCTGGCAGGCCAGGACGACCGGATCTTCCACCCCATGACGGGGCGCTCCTCGGCCACCGCTGGGGCCCGCCCGCCGCCTCATCGACGAAGGCGTCGAACACCTCGCCGTCCTCGACTTCGCCCCGTTCGTCCGCGTCGCCTTCGCCGTCTGGGACCGCTCGGCCGGCTCCCCCGATCGCGCCGCCTTCCGGGCCAGGTCCGCCGGTTGACGATCTCCCGCGTCCCCGGGATCGGCGCAAGCGCACCAGCTGGCGCACCGACATCGCCCGTAACGAGATGCTGCCCTCATCTCCGTACGACGTCTTGGGCGGGCGCCAGAAAAGCGTCGTGGGACTCTTCGCCGATCCAGCGACGACGATGGTGCCGCACGAACTCGAGGTCGATGAAATGCCACCGGTGGAGCCTGATCCGATTCCCGAGCCGGCCCGTCACGGTGTCGACGACCGTGAGGTCGTCGGTGAGGATCCGTGCCCCTGCGTCGAAGAGGACGTGGCAGTTGGGACAGAGGCACAGCAGGTTCTCGACCACGTCGGGGCCGTCGTCCTCCCTCGCCCGGATGTGGGCGGCTTCGCTGTAGCGATGCCGAGGTGAGGGCAATGCCAACACAGCTCCGCACATCTGGCACTGGTCCTGGTACCACTCCTTGAGTTTGCGCACCGTGCTGCTGCCGGTCGCCGTCTCCCCTCTGTGCCGGCCGCTCCCCCGTGGCCGCGAGGAGCTGTGTGCAAGTTCGACCGGGCGGATCGGCACGGCTTGCCCTTCCTCCGGTTCGACGTCGGACAGCATCCCGTCCAGGCCCCTGACGAACCGGTCCACCGCGCTGCGGTCCATCGCGGCGAGGTCCGCGGTGTCCAAGACGGCACGACGGGTCAGCGACCAGGCGGACTCCACGTGGGCACTGTGGAGGGCCGTGCGTTCGGTGGCCGCGAGTGTTCCCGCGATGCGGGAGACGTGATCGCCGATCCGGACGAAGAAGTCGGCGTGCTGCTCGGGAAGGTCTTGCCAGTGGTGTACGGCCGTGCGGATCGTCTGCCACTGCCGGAGTGCACGGCGGGTGTAGGTCAGTTCGGGCCGGGTGTTGAAGGCCCAGCCGTATGCCGTTGCCAGCTCGTGACGCCAGCTGCCCGGCTCCGGGTCCGCGCACCGGGCAGGCACTGACCGGCGGGAGAAGTGCAGGAGGCGGGAGCAGGTGGCCGCGTCGGTGGCCAGGAAGCCGCGCCACTCCCGTGCTGACACCTCCCACAGCGATCCGAACAGTGGCGGTTCGGGTCTGCTCGCCGTGCGGTAGCGGCCGACGCCACGCGTCTGCAGACTGTGCCGACCGTCCCACGCCTGCCGTATGGGACCTTCCAGCGACATGCTGATGCCGGAGCCCGCACGACCCGTAGTGAACGGTGAACCCGTCAGAAGGAAGCTGGGCGCTCCGACGCCGGCCCTCTCGGCACGGCGGGTTGCGTGGCAGGCCGCATCCAGCAGCCTGCGGTTCGTCACATCGTGGTGGACTGCCAATGGAGCCGACTCGCTGAGAAGCCGGTGCAGGAGACCATGCAGCGAGTCGCCCCCGGAACCATCTCGCCGCACCACAGACGTCCATACCGTCACCGGGGCGTCCGGCCACGAAACGATCGAGACCACAGGGGTCACGGCCGCAGACCACCAGCTGACCGCCGCCATGTAGAGGTCTGCGGGATGGACTCCTGCGGCGCCTGCTTCGGTCTGCGCCATATCCCCCAGTGGCCCCCGGTAGAGGATGTCATTCTCCGTCACCGCTTCGCCCCCATCTCGGCTCCGTTCTGCGGCGCTTGCCGTACGGCTGCGGATTCTTCCTCACACCGCTGACACCGGCCGGCGGCTCCGTGTCAGCGGGAGGAGCGTCGTCGAGACCGCTCCGGAGCCGACCGGACAGCCGAGTGCAGCGCCGGAAGGAGCGCAGAACGGGAAGCATCACGACGAGCGAGCTCGTGGCCGCGAAGCGGTGGATGTCGTAGCCCATGAGGCGCAGCCGCCGGTTTCCGTCGACCGTCTCCGATCAGAGCCAGGGCAGCGCCTTCCCGGTTGCGTCGGCGTAGTGCTGAACTCCCTGCCGGACGAAGATCCGGACCATTCCCGGACCAGCCCCCGCCATCGGGCGCCCCAACCGCCCTTTCCACAGGTGAGCGTGGGTGCAACTGCTGTACCACCAGCAGACGAAGAACCTGCTGGTCAGCCACTCCCCGAAGAAGCTCGGCTTCTTCTGAGCGCGTTCGGCGAGACGCACCAGGCGCCTGTGCTGTCCGATGGACCAGTACGTTCGACTCGTGCAGAGCACTGCCTTCGTCAAGGAGCGGCAGGCCGTTCGCGTCCGACAGGATGTGCATCTTGGAACCCGCCTTGCCCCGGTCCACGGGGCTCGGTCCTGTAAGTTCGCCCCCCTTCGCCCTCACATGGGCGGAGCCGAGGACGGCCCGGGGCAGGTCGAGCAGGCCGGCGTCGTCGAGGCGGTTGAGACGTCCTACGGTGAGGGTGCGCACGTTCCGCTCCTCCTGAGTCGGGGAACCCGATTCCAGAGTCGTGTTCAGGGGGTCGTACGGAGCAGGGGCCACTGCTCCTCCGGCCGAGGGACCAATGGCCCGTACTCTGACCGGAGAAGTGAACCGAGGCCAGCGGCCCGTCGCCCGCCCGAGCCTGTCCGGCCCACGAGCGGAACGCGGCTTCCATCGGACCGACGGCGACGGAACCGAGGGAGCCCTTCCGGGGACTGCGGTTTCGCGGCCGAGGACCACCACGGCCCCCGACCAGCGGCTCGCGTCCGTCGGCTGGGCCGCGAGCGTCGCATGGGTGAACCCGGTGCCCGCGGTGGAGCGGAGTTTGGTGACCGGGCGGATCTCGACGCGTGGCATGCCGAGCCCGGTCTTCGGCGGCGTGATCCGCACCCGCCTCGGCCCGTGGCTGCCGGCCCGGGGCCGAGGTCTTGAACCCGTGCCCGTTCTCGGGACGCTCTTCGTGCCGGCCGTCTCCATGGCCGCGGGCGGTGTCGCCGCGCCGGGCATCAGGAGACCGATCAGATGGGAGAGGTCCGCATGACCACGCGCACGTCGAGGACGTCCTCGCCCTCCTCGATCACTTGGGTCTGCGTCAGGCACTGCTCGTCGGCCACCGGCCGGAGGTGCGCGGCACCCTGCTGTGGGCGGAGCGAGGAGGGATGAACGAGCCCCAGGGGCTCTACGACGAGGGGCGGCTGGCCGCGGGCGGTCTCTCCCCGGAGAGGATCACCAGCCGCCGGGTCGACGACACCAACCACTACACGAGCCTGTTCGCGGCGCACGCGACGGCGGCCGTCGCGGAGGCGGTGCGCGCGGAACTGAAGCTGATGCAGCACCGGGCCCGGTGCGACACACCGGGCCGAGCGTGCGTCAGATTCCGCGGAACGGCGCGCGTCCGGGCCGGTGGGCGACCGGCGTCACCACGGCCGTGACCTCCAGAAGGGTTGTTTCGAAGGTCTGGTCCTGTGGCGGATGGTGACGGTATGGACACACACCGCTCACGCGCATCACACTCGCCGCAGCCCCTCGACGGGGAATCAGAACTCAGGACGGAGGCGCGATGCTTCGACGCACGATCCGACTCACCCTCTCTATTGTCATGCTCATGATGGCAACCCTGGGTGGGATGCTGTCCACGGCCGGGTCCGCCCAGGCCGACGAGTGCTACACCTGGGGCCGCACCCTGTCCGAGGGCATGTCGGGCTCCGATGTGACGCAGCTGCAGATCCGCGTGGCCGGACACGCGGCGTACGGCGAGGTCATCGCCATCGACGGTGCCTTCGGCCCGGCCACGAAGGCCGCGGTGACCCGATTCCAGCAGGCGTACGGTCTGCCCGCGGACGGCGTCGCGGGTTCCCAGACGTTCAGCAAGATCTACGCCCTGCAGGACCCGGACTGCACCCCGATCCACTTCACCTACGCCGAGCTGAACAAGTGCAACTCGGACTGGTCCGGCGGCGCGGTCAGCACCTTGACGGCCAAGGCCAACGGCCTGCGCACGATGTGGAAGCTGGAGGCCATGCGACACGCCCTGGGTGACGTGCCGCTGACCGTGACCAGCGGATTCCGCTCGTACGCCTGCAACAGCGCGGTGGGCGGCGCCTCGAACAGTCGGCACCTGTACGGTGACGCCGCCGACCTGACCGGCAGCCCGTCGCTGTGCACGCTGGCCCAGCGGGCCCGCTACCACGGCTTCGGCGGAATCTTCGGCCCCGGCTACCCCGACCACGGCGACCACACCCACGTGGACGGACGCACCAGCCGATCCTGGTCCGCGCCCAACTGCGGCATCTGACCCCTACGTACGACACGGGCAACGGGCTCTCCCCCGGGCCGGCTCCGGCCCGGGGGAGAGCCCGCACCGCCCGCGAGGCGCGAGGCCGGCAAGACTCCGGCCCTCCGGACGGGCACCGCCCATCCCTGCCGCGAACAGATCTGCCGCACCCCCCTCTCCCCTCCCCGCATCGAGTAGGAGTGCCCTGATGTCCTCCCGCATCCCATGGCGCGTCCGTGCCGGAACGGCCACGCTGGCGGTGCTCGCCGGTATCGGGGCGTTCGCCGCGCCCGGATCCGCCACGGCCGCCTCCCCACCCGGGACGGGCCGACAGTCCGTCACCTACCACGGCTACCGCATCGAGGTCCCCGCCGACTGGCAAGTCGTCGATCTGGCCGAAAGGCCCCAGGCCTGCCTCCGATTCGACCGACCCGCCGTCTACCTGGGCGAGCCCGCCGAGCAGAACGACTGCCCCGCACACCTCGTGGGCCGTACGGCAGGCATCGTCGTGGAGCCCCTCACCGCCCACTCCGCCGGACAGGCGACGGCGGCGACCGCACGGACCCCACGCGGCAAGGCCACCGCTCCGACCGCCGTGTCCAGCAACGACACCATCCAGATCGCGGTCGAGGACGCCGGTGTACTCGTCACCGCCGCCCACACCCCGGCGACCGAGAGCCTGGTGCGGGGCGTTCTGGCCTCGGCCGAACTCACCCCGGGCGCCAGGCGCACCGAGCTGCCCCGCGCGGTCCAGCGGCCCGACGCCACTCCCCTGACCGCTGCCGGGCCGCAACCCGGCAGCTACCTGGGCAAGGGTTTCGACACCTGCGCCGCGCCCTCCCAGGCCGCCATGAACGCCTGGCAGGCCGGCTCACCGTACAGCGCGGTCGGCGTCTACATCAGCGGCTCCTTCCGCGGCTGTGCGCAGCCGAACCTGACCGCGAGCTGGGTGACCGGTCAGACCGGCAACGGCTGGCGGCTGATCCCCATCGACGTCGGCCGCCAGGCCCCGTGCACGGGCTTCTCCCTGAAGATGTCGACCGACCCCGCCACGGCCAAGTCCCAGGGCGTCGCGGCGGCGGCAGCCGCCCTCACCGCCGCGGCGAACCTCGGCATCCCCGCGGGCAGCGCCGTCTACAGCGACATCGAGGGATACGCCTCCACGGCCTCCTGCAAGGCGGCCGTGCTGTCGTACCTGTCCGGCTGGACCGAGCGGCTGCACAGCGGCGGCTACCTGTCGGGCTTCTACTCCAGCGCGTCCTCCGGCATCAAGGACGCCGCGAGCGAGTACGGCAACAGCGCCTACACGCGGGTCGACCACATCTTCTACGCCTGGTGGAACGGCGCCGCCGACACCGACACCGGTTCCTACGTCCCGTCCACCTACTGGGCCGGCCACCAGCGCATCCACCAGTACGCAGGTGAGGTCACCGAGTCCTACGGCGGCTACTCGATCAACATCGACCGCGACCACCTGGACGTGGGCACCGGCACCCCGTCCACGCCCACCTGCTCCGGAGCGAACCTCGACTTCACCTCGTACCCCGCTCTCCGGAGCGGCTCGACCGGCGACCAGGTCAAGGCGGCCCAGTGCCTGCTCGAAGCCGCCGGATACGACCCGGGGACCCCGGACGGGACGTTCGGCGCCGCCACGACCACCGCCACCCAGAACTTCCAGAGCGGCACGGGGCTCACCGCGGACGGGGTGATCGGGCCGAAGACCTGGACCGCCCTGTTGTCCCGCGGAACCACCCCCACCGTCCAGAGCGGCTCGACGGGAGAAGCCGTCACCAGGCTCCAGCGCGCCCTGACCGCCGCGCTCGGCCGGACGGTGGCCATCGACGGCGCCTTCGGTCGAGGCACCGACCAGGCCGTGCGCGACTACCAGTCCTCACGCGCTCTGACGGCCGACGGCATCGTCGGCTCCGGCACCTGGGGCGCCCTCCAGTCGGGAAGGTGAGGAAGACCTCGTGAGACCACTCGCACGGAGCGTCCTGTCTGCCGACAGCGGCAGACCAGCGCACCGGCCCCCTGGGAACTGCTCTGCGGGATGAGATGCCCGGTGTGCTCGCCGGGCCGGCGGCAGCCCTCGGAGTCTCCACCGTCTCCCAGGGCGGTCAGGCACTGATCCACCACGAGATGGAGGGTGACGTGTCTTCGCGGGGCTGTCGTGTCGGCCTCCGGTTCCGCGTTGCGGAAGGCGGGGGCCGCCGCCGGAACCGCGACGACAGCCTCCGGCCGGCCGAAGGTCCTGTCGCCGCACAGGCCGGCACCAGCGCGAGCAGCGTGACGGACAACACCTCGGCGAGCGGGGCGTTCGGGGCCAGGCCCTTCCGTACGAAGACCGGTGTGCGGCTCGCGCCCGATGCGGTGGCGCCCGCGCTCGGTCCGCTGTCCTTCCGCGCTCCGCCGCGGGTACCCGTCGTCGAGCCGTCACCGACGGGGACCCGCGGCGGAGCGGTGGTCACCTGGTCCGGTCGAGCACATACGCGAACAGCCTGTCCAGTTGCTGTGCGGCGGTGTGCGTGAGGGACGCGTCGCGCAGCGCGCGGCGGGCGGCGTCCAGGTGCCGGCGCGCTTCGCCGCGGGTCGCGGTCCGCCCGCCCAACTCCTCCACGAGTGCCGCGACGTGTGCGGCGGCCTCGTGGTCGAACGGCCGGGGAGGGTCGAGCATCGCCGCCAGTTCGTGTGCGGCGCTGCCTCCGCCGGCCAGTGCGGCGAGCATCGGGTAGGTCTTCTTTCCCCTGCGCAGGTCGGCGTGGACGGGTTTGCCGGTCACGGCGGGGTCGCCCCAGATGCCGAGGATGTCGTCCACCGCCTGGAAGGCGAGGCCGAGATGGCGGCCCGCCCGTTCGAGCGTGGTCACGGTCCGGTCGGGGGCACCGCCGAGGACCGCGCCGAGCGCAACGGCACAGCCCAGCAGGGCGCCTGTCTTGTGTTCGGCCATCGACCGGTACTGCTCCGGTCCGACTGCGCCGGGGCCGTACCACGGACGGTGTTCAAAGCGCAGGTCCTGCGCCTGGCCGGACACCAGCGCGTTCAGGGTCCGGCAGAAGCAGCGGACCGCGGCCGCCGCGTGCCGGCCCGGGGCCTCGGCCAGGGTGGTCACGGCCTGGGCGAGAAGCGCGTCGCCCGCGAGAACGGCCGGGCCGGTCCCGTACGCCTTCCACACCGCGGGCCGCTGCCGGCGCAGGGCGTCGCCGTCCATGATGTCGTCGTGGAGGAGCGAGAAGGTGTGCACGAGTTCGACGGCCACGGCGCCGGGAACGGCCTCCGCGCCATCAGCCCCGACCGCCTCCGCCCCGAGCACGGCGAGCGCCTGGCGCACTCCCTTGCCCTCGGACCCGCCGGAATCCGGAGTACCGGCCCTGTCGGACCAGCCCAGCGCGTACGCCGCCATCTCACCGGTCCACGGGTGGAGGCTGCCCACCGCCTCCACCAGCGCAGGCCGGACGAGTTCACGACAACGCTCCAGGACACGGGCCGGCGCTGCATCGTGATCGACGTCGTGATCATTCTCGCGATCAATGTCGTGATCGATGTCGTGATCACGAGAGGAACGCACCGTGGCCACGACTGCGGCGCCCGGCGCGCACACCGGCGAGGGCCGTGTCGGGACGGCGCTCATCGCAGGCCCTCCACATCGGCGGCCTGAAGCGCCTCGGCCCCGACCGCCGGCAGCACGGGCCCCGCGGCGCCCCCCTCGTGGCCGCCGTGGTCCGGCAGCGGCCCGACGCCCAGTTCGGCCGCTGCCTTGTCCACCATGTCCCGGGCGTGCCGCAGCCCGATGCGGTCCAGCATGGAGCGCAATTCGGCCAGGTCCGCAGTGGTGCGCGCGGCGTCGCGGCCCAGGCGGGCGGAGGCCTTGACCAGCCCCAGTCGCGACAGCGCCGTCCCGCGCGGCTCGTCCATCTCTCGGAACTCCCCGAGGGCCAGCGCGTACATCTCGCGGGCCTGCTCGTAGCGGCCCGCCCGGTACAGCACGTTGCCGCGCATCTTGTGGTTGTAGGCGAGCGCGCTGGACAGCCGCATCTCCCGGCAGGCCTCCTCCGCCTCGGACAGCAGCGACAGGGCGCGCTCCACGTCGGCGTCGCGCACGGACACCACGTCCGCGATGCCGCGCAGCGCCCATGCCCACCCGCGCCGGTCCTCGGCTCGGTACGCCGTCTCGGCCGCCTCCTCGAACAGGGCCAGGGCCTCGTCGTATTCGCCGGTGTTGCGGTGCATCTGCGCGATGCCCTCCAGCGCCCACACCGTGTGCCGGGCCTCGCCTCGACGGCGGGCCTCGGCAAGCAGCTGCTCGTGCAGCCTCCTCACCGCCGCGTAATCGCCCTGGATGCGCCCGGTCTCGGCGAGTCCCGCCAGCGAGTAACCGCGCACGACGACGTCACCGCCCCGCTCGCCCGTCTCGGCGGCCAGCCTCAGCAACCGGTACGCCAGCCTGAACGCACCGCGCTGTCGGGCCAGCGTGCCGCCGCTCCACAGAGCCCACGCCATGGCCCCCTCGTGACCGGCCGCACGCGCCGCCCGGTAACTCGCCTTCCACGCCTGGTCGGCCTCCTCGATACGCCCGAGCCTGCGGCAGGCCTCCGCCACGGCCAGCCCGCAGCGCGCCTCCTCCCGCCGGTCCCCGGCCCGCTCCGCCGTCCGCAGCTCCTCCATGCCCCGGGCCAGCACCTCGGGCAGTGAGGCGTTCACCGACAACGATTCGAGAGCACCCTGGTACTCCGGCGCCGATGCCTTCGCCCGCCTCGTCCTCTGCACCTGACCTGTCATCACACCCCTCCTCGTGTCGACCCGACGATCAAGTCGACACGAGGACCAAGACGGCGACCGCGGGCCGGGGTTCCCTCTCGGTCGAGAAGTCCGCCTCCATACGGACACGAGGTCGTCCTCAGGTGCTACGCGGCTGTCGACGACTCCTCAGCGAGACGTACGCCGGGGCCCGGCCTGGCAGGTCCGGCTCAGCACAGGGTGGGGCTCGAACGGCGGACGACCGGCTCCGGCCGGAGCATCACCTGGTCGTGGCGGTGGTCGTCCTCCTGGCCGCCGGTCTCCTTCAGGAGCAGCTCGGCCGCTCGCGTGCCCAGGGTGAGGGCCGAACGCGACCGGCAGATCGCGAACGCGTGCAGCGAGGACGCCCGGATCCAGGGCATCCACAACGCCCGCCACCACCGCAGCGACCGCCTCGGCCGCGCCGCAGCGCAAACCGTCGGATCACGACCCGTCCGGCTGGACAAGCCCGAGGTCGTCAGCCTCTCTCCTCGTTTACGGAGTTTCATCGAACTCCGGACACGCTGCCTTCGGCGGCTACAAGCAGTCGGGCATCGGCCGCGAGACCCACCGCATGATGCTGGACCACTACCAGCAGACGAAGAATCTCCTGGTGTCGTACTCGCCGAAGAAGCTGGGCTTCTTCTAAGGGCACAAAAAGAGGCGCCTGGCCTGGGCTTTCGCCCGTCGGGCGCCTCTCACTCGTCCCGTTTGACGAGAGGTCGCGTTCACACCGAAACTCCCAGTTCATCCCCCTGGTATCCCGCTCCTGACCAGCTCTTCCGGACCAGTCACGGGCCAAAACTCCGGCTCGCCTCGCGGCCTCACCTCGACTGACACTGTCCTACTCCTCCATGGACTGCTCGATAAGGCGGTTGGCCTGCTCCCGCACGCCGTCCAGGAACTTGGCGTAGTGGCGGAAGAGAACCTCGATGCTCTGACCCGCGCGGCGAGTGCATTCGGCCGGGTCCACACCGGAGTACAACCAGAACGAGATGCCTGCGTGTCGGAGATCGTAGGGCCGCTTGGCCAGCCCGGAGGTGGGTTCCATTCGCGTCAGCACGTACTCCCGCGCCCGCGCCCACGTTGTGCCACAGGCCGATGGGTCGACGTAGTTGCCGGCCTGGTTCCGGAACAGCCGGCCGTCCGGTGCCACGCCGAAGCGGTCGATGTGTGCACGGAGTACACGCACGAACTGCGGCGGGATGGGTACGGGCCGGGTAGCGGTAGCCGCGCGGCGCTTGAGCGAGTGGACCTCATGCACGGCGCCGGCATCCGTCCAATCCTTGCCGGCGGTGACGACGCCGCCGGACAGGTTGAGCATGCCCCACCCGGTCTCGGGTAGATGGCACTGCTCGAGCCGGAGGTGAATGACCTCTGCCGACCGCATTGCCGCGTAGTACATGCAAGCGAAGAACGCCTCCAGATGAGGGCCGCGCCCGCGCTGCTGATCAACCACTGCGAGCAGCCGGGTAACCTGTGCCGGATCGGGAACGGCAGCCGGATCGACCTCCTCGTTGACCGCCGGGGCTTTCCACCGAAGGCCGTTGAGAGGATTCTCAGCGAAGTGGCCTTTTTCGGCTGCCGTGTTGACACTTCGTTGAAAGCAGCCCGCTTGCGTCGTGCAGTCTTGGCCGCAGCCTTCTTGCCGTCCAGCTTGCGGCACAGAGCGTCCAGCGCCCGCCTCAGCACGTCGGCTTCCGCGAGGTCACTGAGCGTTTTCAGTTTCGCCACTCCAGGGTGACGCCGTGGCCCTCGCTTGAGTCCTGGAAGTTCCTCGGCTGGGCCCGCCGGGCACGGTGGGTTGTCTGTGGAAAGTCGCAGGCGGTCACTTCGCTGTGTGATGAGTCTCCTTCGGGAGCACGCGCCGGCCGATCACGCGGATCTGCCAGGGCCGGCCACGGAACAGATGATCGCGGCAGCCGAGGAACGGATGGGGATCTCCCTGCATGGGGACCTGCGGACGTGGCTGCTTCTGAACAATCTGGATCTTCCCGAGGGAGACGTCGACGACGACATCGCCTGCTGCGGTTACGCCGGGTTCCCTGACGAGGGAGCTTCTTTCTGGGCATCCAGGCGATAGAGAAGCTCTACGCGAATCGCCCCTTGTCCGGTGGGGGCAAATGGCGCGAGGAGTGGATCCCGTTCCAGTCGGACCGGGACGGCTGGATGGGACAGTTCATCGACGCGAGAGACGGACGTATCGGCAGATGGTTCGTGGGTGCGCCCACGGTCACCGGCGAGTACGCGTCACTGGCTCACTACTTCGACTCCGTGGCGGAGATGCTGACGAGGATCGGCGCGGGGAACTATCCGGTCTGTTCCGTTGCCGAAGGACGACTTGTCTGGTCGTGAGACGGTTCCCAACTGGATGACGGCCATTGCCAATCCGCCCTCACCCTGGAACGGCAATGAGATTCATCAGCGTTGACGTTCCAGGGTAAGGATGGCTGCGGCGATGACGGTCATCCGGTTGGGGCCGCAGCGGGCCCGGCGGAAGATCTGCCAGGACTTGAGTCGCGCGATGCTTCGTTCGACCGGTGCTCGTGTCGCTGACAGGGCTCGGTTGATTGTCTGCTGGGTTGTGGTGAGGTCCTGGCCAGGAAGCCGTCTGATGGGCGTGGTCACCCAGGGGCCGGCTCCGATGTAGGCGCGGTCGGCGAGCACGGGGAGGCCCTGGTGTTCGCAGATCCGGATGATGCGGTGAGTGCGGGCCGCGGTCAGATCGTGGGTGCGGCCGGGCAGGGCGGGTGAGATCCACAGCAGCTTGCCCGCGGGATCGGCCATGACCTGCACGTTTACACCGTGGCGGCGGTGCTTCTGGGAGAAGTCCGCTCGGCTGTCGCCGACGCGGTCGCACTCGGCGAGCGTCCCGTCGAGCAGGACGTGATCAGGATCGGACTCGCGCAGGACCCGCAGGAGGCCGGGTGCCCGGCCCGACAAGTGCTGGACGACGGCCGTGACGTAGGCGTGGGCGGCGCCGACGGATATCCCGAAGCCGGCCGCGATCTGCGCAAGCGTGTCGTGGCGGCGAAGACAGACCAGGCCCCCGAGGGCACGCTGGTGAGGCGGGAGCTTGCGGCGGCGGTCACCCTCACGGGTGACGTGGAGATCAGCGGCCCGGCCTCGTCGGCATCCTCTTCCTCGACGACCACGCCCGCTCCGGATACGGCTGGCCGGCCCTGACCGGATTCGTCATCGCGAGCGCCGGAACCCTGCTCCTGGCCCGCTTCGGCGAAGTCCGCCGCTCATTCCTCCCCGTCTTCTGGGCCACCCGTCGGCGTACGGGGGGAGAGAAAGTGCACCTGCCGATCCCGTATGCCGTTCCGGTGCCCCTCAGGCCGTCGCCAGCTGCCACAGCGGTGCCACACGCCGGGCCGGCGACCCCGTGGTCAGGGAGCGGTGCAGGGCGTCGGCCTCGACCGGGGTGAGGGCGAGCTCCTCGGTGATCCTGCGGGTCGTGACGTAGGCGAGGCCCTCGGCGCGACGGGCGCGTTCGAAGGCGAGGTACCGGTCCAGGACGGCTTCGGGCTCCGCAGGAGGGCGTGGGGCGGACGGAGCCGGGAGGAGGGCGGCGCGCTGCCGTTCCCGGGCTATCTCGGAGAAGCCGCAGACGGCGTGCGACACCTTTTCGGCAGCCTCCAGGCTGGGGCACAGGGCGAGGGCCCGTGCGAGCGGGCTGAGCCGGAGCGCGTCCTCGCAGGCGAGCCGGTGTACGAGGTGTGAGGAGTCGTCCAGGACGACGGGGGCGGGGGCGTCGCGGGTGCCGCAGACGCCGCGGACGCCACGGGCCGCCGCGACGAGCATCGCGCCGGCCTCGGAGGGGTGCCAGTCGAAGACAGGCGTCACGTCGTCGGTGTCCTCGGGCGCGAGGGCGAAGGCCGGGTCACCGAGCCGGGGCGCCAGGACGGCCCGCGGCACCTCGTTGTCCAGGCCGGGACCGGCGACGTACACGGTGGTCGAGAGGCCCGTCGCGGCGCAGGCGGCCAGGGCCAGCGCGTCGCCGAGCGGGCTGCGCAGCGTCGGTTCGTCACCGCGCGCGACGATGTCGCCGCCCACGTCCACGAGATCGATCCGGTCGGTGCCGCACCAGCGGGCCGCCGCCTCGATCTGCCGGGTGAGGCCGACCACTCCCTCGTACGGGTCGAGCAGACCCAGCGCGGGCCGCAGACCGCCGGCGAGCCGGGGGAGCAGCGAACCGGCCGGAGCCCTGGGCGCGGTCCGCGGTGTGACGAGGGCGAGATGGGGCGCGGGACGGTCGAGTGCGGTGAAGTCCGCGATGCCGCGCGGACCGGGCACGGGGTCGACGACGAGTCGTTCCCACGCGTAGGTGAGCACCAGAGCGGGAGTGTGCGGGCCGTGCAGCGCGGCGTGCACCATGGCCGCCGTGATGGCGTCGCCGCCGCCTCCGGCGGCGATGAGAAGTCGCTTCATGGCGGACACACAACCTCATGCGCGCCCGCTCCGTCAGCCGTATCGGCCGGTCCGGGCCGCCCGTAGCCCGCGCCGGGGGTGGCAATTCGGGAGGAAGTACATTCTTCGTGAAAAGTGCAGATGAAGATCTAGGACGTCAAACCCATCTTTTGGTGATCACACTACAGATACCAGCCCCCTGACCGCTCTAAGGTGCCGAGCTGTCACCCCCCGTGACGACCCTTCAGAGAGCGAGGCACATCGCCCATGGGCAAGTCCGTCATGCTTCCGTCACCCTCCCTTCCCACCACGGCACCCGCCGAGGCGGAAACCCCCTACCAGCAGTACGTCTACGCCTACCCGCACCAGAAGGCCTACCGCCTCCTGGACGACGGCCCCCTCCTGAGCGACCTGTGGTCCGGAGAACGGCTCGACGCCCTTTCCCTCTACGCCCACGTCCCCTTCTGCGAGATGCGATGCGGGTTCTGTAACCTCTTCACCCGCACCGGCGCCCCCGAAGAAGTCACCGCTGCCTTCCTGGACACCCTCGAACGCCAGGCCCGCGTCACCAGAGAAGCCCTCGACGCCCAGGGCGAGCCGTTACGCTTCACCCTCGCCGCCTTCGGCGGCGGCACCCCCACCTACCTCACGGCCGACGAACTCACCCGGCTCTGCGACATCTCCGAGAACATCATGGGCGCCGACCTGCAGGCGGCGTCCTGGTCGGTCGAGACCTCGCCCGCCACCGCCACCGCCGACCGGCTCGCCGTCCTCGCCGAACGCGGCGCCACCCGACTGAGCATCGGCGTACAGAGCTTCCTCGACGACGAAGTCCGCGCCGCCGTCCGCCCGCAGAAACGCCAAGAAGTCGAATCCGCCCTCGCCCGCCTGCGCGACGCCCGGTTCCCCATCCTGAACATCGACCTCATCTACGGCATCGACGGCCAGACCGAACGCACCTTCCAGATCTCCCTCGACGCCGCCCTCGCCTGGGAACCCGAGGAGATCTACCTCTACCCCCTCTACGTCCGCCCCCTGACCGGCCTCAGCTCCCGGCACGCCACCAGCCCCGCCGAATGGGACGACCAGCGACTGCGCCTCTACCGCTTCGGCCGCGACCACCTCCTGTCCGCCGGATACGAGCAGACCTCCATGCGGGTCTTCCGCCGCCTCGGCAGCGCCGCCACCGAGGACACCGAGGGCAACAGCATCAACGAGTACAACCAACAGGCCGGCATGGTCGGCCTCGGGGTCGGTGCCCGCTCCTTCACCACCGACCTGCACTACACCACCGACTACGCCGTCGCCGTCCCCGAGGTGCGCCGCATCATCGACGACTACATCGCGACCCCGAACGAACGCTTCCGCCGCGCCCAGTGGGCCTTCGCCATGAACGACGACGAACGGCGCCGGATGTACGTCCTCCAGCACCTGCTCGAATCGTCCGGACTCGACATCACCCGCTACGAGCGCCACTTCGGCACCCGCTTCGAGACCGACTTCGCCACCCAGCTCGACACCCTCCTGGCCCGCAACTGGGTCCGGGCCGCCGGCACGGTCCTGCTGCTCACTCCGGAGGGCATGGCCCGCGCCGACGCGATCGGCCCGCGGTTCTTCTCCGACCACGTACGCGCGAACATGAGCAGCTACCAGGACCGGTGAGCCGCGCGGCGCCTCACCGCCCCGCCGGCTCGGGCCGAGACTCCAGGGCCACCGCCCGCCGCCGCCCCGGCACCGAGACGGCCACCAGCCCGCCCAGCAGCAGTACGCCGCCCACGACGGCGAGCGGCCCCGGCCGTTCGCCGAGCAGCACCACCCCCAGCATGGTGGCGACCAGCGGTTCGGTCAGGCTCAGCGTCCCCACCGTGGCGGCGCTGAGCCGGCCCACGCCCCGCGTGAACAGCAGGTACCCCAGGGCCGTCGTCCCCAGCGCCAGCCACCCCACCAGCGCCGCCCCGCGCACCGTGAACAGCCCCTCCGGAGCGACCAGGAGGGACGGCGAGACCACCAGACCGGCGCACAACACGCTCACCGGCGCCGCCGCGTCCAGATCACCGCCTCGTGCGCCCAACTCCTTGGTCGCCGCGATGTAGACGCCGAAGGCGGCACCCGCCGCCACCCCGTACACCACACCAAGGATGTCCGTCCGTCCCTCACTGCCGGGCAGCAACAGCAACCCGATCCCGACGACCGCGCACAGCGTCCCCACGGCCCACCGCCGCGACAACCGCTCACCGGACAGCACCAGCCCGCACACCCCACTGACCACCGGCACCGTCCCGAACGCCGTCGCCGTCGCCAGTGCCGCCCCCGAACGCTCGACCGCCTGCAGGAAGCACACCTGGAACGCGGCCGTCACCAGCACGCTGACCACGATCCACCGCCGCACCCCCCGCCGCATCAACGTGCGTAACCCGGCCGACCGCACCATCACCACCGTCAGCAACAGCCCGCCCAACAGCATCCGGGCCGCCCCCAGAGACACCGGATGTGCCCCGCTTCCGGCCCAGATCTGCGCCGGCCCCACCGTGCCCCACAACACCGCCGCCACCAGCACCGACACCACACCACTCACGCCGACCCCTCCCTAGGCACAGACGGCGTGAACGTACCGGGGCGGACAGCCCTCCGGCCCTTGGCAGAACCCATGAGATCCGGGCCGCCTCACCGGTGGATACGACGCTGAGCAGATCCTGCAGGTACAGGTGCCAGCGGGAAGCGCACGGCCCGGACGGCCTTGCGGAGGCGGGCGTCCACGAAGATCACCGGGTGGACGTGCTCGAGCGGACTCGAGCATCCGCTTGGTCAGCTGCCGCAGCGGACCGCCCTCACCGGTCAACCGCAGCCCGTCCGAGCGGGCACGGTCCACGAGCATCGTGATCGACTGCTCGTCCGCCACCGCGCCTACCGCCTCTTCGAGTACTGGTATACCGCTGTCCTCACCATCGCGTTCCTCGCACTGTGACCACCCCGGTACGGGGCAGGCGGCCGCTGGTCAGGGACTCGACCAGGACGCCTTCGGCGCCGAAGCGGTCAGTCCAGAACTCCGGCCGTTCGCCGTGGTTGGTCCGGCGGTGCCTGAGCAGTGTGAGACGGAAGGAATGATGACCAGTTGGCGTTCCGGGCCGCGGCGGCCGTCCGCTGTTTCCGGCTGCGTGCGCACGGATCCGCGATGAGCGCCGGAACGGTGGGGCGGGTCCCTGGCAGGCTGCCGGTGGTCGGACATCTCGGTGCGTTCCTGCGCTCGCCGTTGGGGTTCCTCGCAGGACTCGCCGCCCACGGGGACCTCGTCGAAGTCTGCTTCGGCCCTCAACGCGTATGGGTGGTCTGTGATCCGGGCTTGACCCGGGATCCACTGGTCGACGACCGGCTGTTCGACAAGGGCGGGCCGCTGTACGACAGGCTGCGGGAGGCGGGCGGGAGCGGTCCGGCGACCTGCCCGGCTCGCGATCACCGCCGCCAGCGCCGGTTGATCCAGCCCGCTTTCCACCGGGCGCGGCTGCCCGGGTACGCGGACACCATGACGGAGGTCATCGACGCGGCCACCAGCGGCTGGAGGGCCGGCGGGCGTGTCGACCCGGTGTCCGAGACCCGGTCCATGGCGGCGGCGATCTTGCTGTCGACGGTGTTCGGCACCGCCCTCCCGGCCGCCTCCGGCAACGCGCGCTCCTCGAGCAGGCCGCCGACCGCTACGGGGGCCCGCTCCCCGAGCCCACGCCCCTCGTCTTCGAACGGCTGCGGGTCCTGACCGCACTCGACCGCGCCGGACTGCTCACCGGCACGAGCGCCTCGCCCGCCGGTGGGTGGCCGCGCTCCTCGGCCCCCGGGGCGTGTCCGGGGTCCCTGGCCTGGAACCCGACGCGGACGACACCGCCCTCGCCCTCCACCCTCGCCCTCCACCCTCGCCCTCCATCTGGCGGCCCGGCTCGGGCTGCCTCACGACGCCACGGTCCTGGACGGGTTCCGTACGCCCACCCACTTCGCCTGCTACGTCGGCGAGGACACCGGCTCCGTCTCCGCCAACGCCCACGTCCTGCTCGCCCTCCGCAGCCGGACCGCCGACGGCACCGGCCCGGCCTGCGGGACACGACCGACAACCTGACCACCCGGCTCCTTGACCGACAGACCCCGGACGGCCACTGGGCGGACAAGTGGCACGCCCCACCCCTGTACGCCACCGCCCGCGTCACCGCCGCCCCGCACACCTCTTCGCCTCGCACCACACCACCCCCGGTGATCACCGCCTTCCGCTCGGCCGCCCGCTGGGCGGCGCGCAACCGGAACCCCGACGGATCGTGGGCCGTCTGGCAGGGCACCGCGGAGGAGACGGCATACGCCGCGCAGATCCTGCTCCGCTCCCCCGACCGACCCCCTGCCGCCGTCCTCGTGCGCGCCCGCGCCCACCTGGCCGCACACGCGGCCGGGCCCGGCGGGGCGTCGGCCCTGTGGCACGACAAGACCCTCTCTGCACCAAGCGCGGTCATCCGGGCGGAGGTCCTCGCGACGCTGCACCAGCTGACCCGCCACCTCGCCGACGCAAGGGACGACGCGGTCCCACAGCCCCCGGCCCCGCCCTCCCCGGGCGGACGTCAGCCGGGCTCTCCTTCTGTGCGCCACCGCCCGCTGACCCCGTAGAGGCGCTCCGTCCCGCCGATCGCACAGCCGAGCGCGGCCGCGTACGGCGCGAGCTCCGGCACCGGGGACGCAGCCGGCTTCCCTATCAGCCGGTGGGCGACCAGGGCCTCCTCCTCGCACGCCCGGCACGCGCGGGCGAAGGCCTCGCGCGGCTCCAGACCGTACTCCTTCATGAGCACCCACGGCAGGGTCCGCAGCGCGCCGCGCTCCTGGTACTCGTAGGCGAACGAATACACGTCGTTGGTCCACCCCCACACCACCGCGGTCGCCCGCAGCAAGCGACGCACGTCCGCACGGGCGTGCACCGCAGCCTGCGGGTCCAGGCCCGCACAGGGCTCGATCAGGGTGGCGCCCACGTACCCGAAGACGGTGTGCGGGCGCATCGCCGCGTACTCCGCGAAGCCCACGCTCCGCCCGGCCGTCATGCCCTCCCACAGCATCGCGAGGAACAGCGAAACGAGCCGGGACCCGACCCGCTCCGCCTGCTTCGGCGTCACCAGGTCCCGCAGCCGCCCCATCACATCGCCCAGCACCGCGGTAAACGCCGCAGCCCCGGCGGCGGGCCGCTCGAAGGTCTCGACGACCCGGACGAACGAGGCCACGAACGGCGCCACGGCCGCGTCCCTCGGCGCGGCCGCGGCCTCCTCCACGTACAGGTCGTCGAAGGCACAGAGCCAGGCGAACAGATCGGCCGCCGGCTCCAACAACTCCCGCCCCGCGTCCGGGTAGACCGACCCGGCAATGCGCCCCGCCTCCCCATCCGACCATCCCGCACGCCGAGCCCATGGTTCAACCAGGGCCCTGGAGAACACGGACCGGAATTTCCCACCGTCCTGTGCGCCTCGGGGGCGAGGGCCGTCTCCGTGCCCGCGTCGCCCGCTACTCGGTCCAGAGCGTGCGAGCCTGATGGTCGGCGACGACAGTGGCCTTCATCGTGTTCTGCTTCTTCCCGCCCGAGACGAACGCCCGGCGTCCGCCGCGGCCGGCTGTGGGCCGGGAGGCCTGGACCTCGGTGGCAGCCAGCCGCAGCTCCACGCCCTCGGCCTGGGCGTACGCGAACACATCCGCCAGGGTCCGCAGCCGCAGGCCAGGACGGGCGGGGACCGCGCATCCGCGTTCGGCCAGGAGCCCTCGTATCTCTCCGATCGCGCGGGGGACGGTGGAGGCGGAACCGCGCGGCACCGGGGAGGGCACGGCCGGGCTGATCGAGGCGGATGACGCTCACCACGCCGAGGTGGATTACGACTACTGGGACGAGTCCTACGTCGCGGGCGCCTTCAAGGCCCCGGGTGAGGGTGGCGACTGGACAGTTGTCCTCGGCTTTGACGGTGGCCTTGGGATGCCGTGTGCGGAGATGCTGTCGGAGGGCGGCCGGGTCGTGGCGCATTCGAGCAACGGCGGCGAGCCCATCCACCTCTTCCACTGGTTCGAGGACGGCGAGCTCCGTACGACGTTCGAGGGCCCCTCGGCGCGCGATGGCAGCAGCCCCGATGAACCGGTTCCCCTGTTGCGGGAAGTCGGCTTCCCGCTGACTCCCGAAGGAGAGCACGACGAGAACGCCCCGGCCGTCGACGGGAAGGCGGCGGTCCTCGCCCTGGCCGAGAGGCTCACCGGCATACGCGTCACCGAATCCCTCCTCCAGGACGCCATGTACGAACGGGGACTCGTCCCCGAACAGCCTGCCGAGGAGTGGACCCGCAGGGTCATCGACATCACCGATGCCCACGGAGAGCGCCTGTACAAGGAATGGACCTATGAGGAGATCGAGGCGGCTTCCGACCGCGTACGGCGGAGGCGAACGCGCCGGTCGTGATCACCTACAACGAGCCTCTCGCCAAGGATCGTTCGGAGCACGAGACGGGTGAGTAGCGGACAGGAGTGTGGCGGGTGCCCCAGGCTGCTCCATCCCCACCCCCAACGGGGACGAGGTTAAACGACAAGCACAGGCTGT
>NZ_JBEXSZ010000027.1:0-67859 GCF_040613865.1 Streptomyces sp. NPDC006197
CAGGGCCGCGTCGAGGATGGCCAGCGTGAAGGCGGGCAGGATCATGGAGTTGAGCGTGCCGTCGGAGATCAGCGGGAACAGGCCCAGGTCCACGAGACGCCCTCTCGTCCAGGCGACCTCCGAACGCGACGACGAGGCGGCCGTCCGAGGCGTAGGACCAGGTCAGGGCCCCGGTGTAGGAGGCGCACCGGGAGCCGTTCGCGCCGGTCCAGAACTGGTTCGAGCCGTCGGCGTCGCCGATGGTCCGGTCGTTCGTGCCGCTGCCGGTGCCGCGGCAGGAGGTGTTGCTCCGGAAGACCGAAGTGCCCGCGTCGAAGGAGAAGTTGCGCTGGGCGTTGTCGATGCCGATGTTGTTCGAGACCGTCATCGAGCCGGGGTTGCTGTTGTACGTGAACCCGTGCTTGCCGTTGTGGAAGGCGATCGTGCGCCGCACCACGTGGTTGACGGCGATGTCCTCCCCGCCGAGCTTGAAGCCGTTGCGGTCGCCGGCCCCGGCCTGGGACCCGTCGCTGAGGGTGCCGTTGTCGTAGGCGAGGGAGTCCTCGATGGTCACGGCCCCGATGGGACCGGTGTCGGGCTTGGTGTAGAGGTCCCAGCCGTCGTCGATGTTGTGGTGGGAGACGGCGTGGCGGAACACGTTCCCCGTGCCGACGGTGAGCTTCGCGGCGAAACCGTCGGCGTCCTCCCCGTCGGAGTCGGCGTTGTCGTGCGACTCCGCGCTGAGGATCAGGTTGTCGGACGGCCACTGCTCGCGGGGCGTGGTGGAGGCGATGCGGCCGAGCTGGAGGCCGGTGTCCCGGTTGAAGCGGGTGACCGTCCGCTCGATGACGTCGTGACTGCCGCCGACGTAGATGCCGTTGTCGCCGGCGCGCTCGACGACGAGGCCGTTGACGTGCCAGTACGAACCGTTCACGACGAGGCCGCGGTGGGCGGGGTCCTCGGTCATGGCGGAGAAGTTCAGCACCGGGGTCTCGCCGGGGTAGGCGGACAGCGTCTTCAGGGCGCCGGCCGTGCCGCTGTTGCCGGGCGGGATGGTGACGGTCGTGGAGTGGCGGTAGGTGCCGCCGCGGAGGTAGACGGTCCCGCCGGGGGCGACCCGGCCGAGGGCCGAGGTGAGCGTCGTGGGGTCGGACCGGGTGCCGGAGGCGCCGTCGGTGCCGTTGGGGGCGACGTACAGCGCACCGCCCGCAGGCGGCGGCGGGGCGTCGGCGGCCGTGACGTTCAGGGAGTCGACGTTGGGCAGGCCGGCGGCTGTGGTGGGGTTGAGCCGGATGGTGTTGCTCCCGGCGTTCAGGGAGACGGTCAGGGTCTTGGTGGTCCAGGCCGACCAGGTGCCGGTGGATTCGAACGAGGGCGTCTGCACGGTCGATCCGTTGACGACGAGGCCGGCGGGCCGCGCCGTGGCGGTCCCGTTGGCGAAGCGTACGGCGAGCGTCGCCGTTCCGGCGGCGGGGGCGTTCACCGTGAACTGCGCGTAGGCGCCGAGGGCGTTGGTGCCGTTGCAGAACCCGCTGCCGGTGTAGCCGGACCAGTCGGAGTCCACGGTGCCGCTGCAGACGGCGGGGGAGGTCTCGGCCTCGTACAGGGTGGACGCGGCGTGCGCGGAGTTCACGGACAGGGCGACGAGCGTGCCGGCCAGCAGACCGACGCAGGCCGTGACGGATCGCAGATGCATCTGGGGGCTCCAGGAGGGGGATGGACAGCGTTCCGGGACTGGACGAGAAAGCGCTTTCCCCGGAAGCTAGAGGGGCTGCCGTGCGGGCGTCAATGGATGTGTACGTGAATGACGTTCACATGACTGAACATTTACGAGGCGGAGGAAGCCCCGTGGAACGGCCTCCGGCGCCGGATCGGCCGCCCGTCGGCGGCCGTCCTCCCGCTGTCGTGAAGTCCCGCGTACCGCCCCCCTGTTGCGACAGCGTGTTCCATCGCCGACACGGGCGAGTGATCATTCGCCGTGACCGCCCTCAGGGGGCAGAAGCGACCGCGCGCCGCACCTAGACTCCCCGCACATGTCGCTCTGGCTCCTCAACCACTTCAGCACCTTCACCCTCGCCGTGGTCACCGTCGGCGGGACCGTCGTCCTCGCCGTGGCCGGCAGCGTGCTGCTCCGCCGCAGGTACCCGTCGCTGGCCCGGGGGGAGCACAACGACATGGTCGGGGTGACGCTGGGGATGTTCGGCGCGATCTACGGGATCATCCTCGCCTTCGTCATCGTCACCCTCTGGACCCAGCTGGACAGCACGCAGACCATCGTCGCCAGCGAGGCCACCGACACCGCGCTCATCGCCCGCGACGCCGCCGCCTTCCCGCCCGCGGTCCGCGCCGACCTCGACGCGGCCCTCGGCGGCTACGTCCACGCGGTCGTCGAGGACCAGTGGCCCCGCATGCGCGCCGGGCAGCCGAGCTACGGGACCACGGAGACGCACCTCCGGTCCGCCTTCGACGTCCTCCAGGCGTACGACCCGGCCTCCCCGCGCGAGGAGATCTTCTACGAGCAGGCCGTCACCCACCTCAACGACGTCGCCGCCCAGCGCCGCGCCCGCCTCAACATGGCCCAGCAGGAACTCCCGCCCCTCCTCCAGGTCCTGGCCTTCGGCGGCGCGATCGTCCTCGTCCCGCTCACCTTCCTCTACGGCATGCGCAAACTCCGGATCCAGCTCCTCTTCGTCGCCTCCGTCGCCGGCCTCATCGGCTTCAGCCTGCTCCTGGTCTTCGTCCTCGACCGCCCGTTCGCCGGCGACCTGAGCGTGAGCCCCGCTCCGTACCGGGAGGGGGCGCTCGCCCAGTACTGGGACCGGTGAGCGACGAGGCGCCGCGCCGGGGTCAGGAGTGGCTGATGACCACTTTGCCGAAGGCCGTGCCGCCGGCGTAGTGGCGGTAGGCGTCGACGGCCTCGTCGAAGGGGAAGACGCGGTCGACGACCGGCCGCAGTCCGTGCGCCTCGATCAGGGCGTTCATGGTGGTGAACTGGGCCCGGCTGCCGACCGCCACGCTGCGGATGGTGGCGCCGGAGGCGAAGAGGGCGTGCGGGTCGAGCGGCCGGGCGGTCCTGCCCGTGAAGCCGACGCACGCGATGGTGCCCGCGAGGGCGATGGCGCGGACGGACTCGTGGAGGAGCCCGGCGACGTCGACGACGCGGTCGGCGCCCCGTCCTCCGGTGAGGGAGCGGACCGCGCCGGCCCAGTCGGGGTCGGCCGCGTAGTCGACGACGGCGTCGGCGCCGAGCTCGCGCAGCCGCGCGGCCTTGGCGGGGCCGCCGGTCGTGGCGATCACGCGCGCGCCGAGCGCCTTGGCGAACTGGAGCGCGAAGAGGGAGACGCCGCCGGAGCCCTGCACGACGACGGTGTCGCCGGGGCGGACCCCCGCTCCGTCGCCGGTCAGCGCGTTCCACGCCGTGACCGCCACGCAGGGCAGGGTGGCGGCCTCCGCGTACGTCAGGTGCGCGGGTACGGTCACGAGCGAGTCCGCGTCGACCAGGGCGTACTCGGTGAGCATGCCGTCCAGGGAGCCGCCGCGCTGCGCGATGTGCTCGACGGCGAAGGGGCCGTCCTGCCAGGACGGGAAGAGCGTGGCGGCGACGCGGTCCCCGACGCGTACCGAGTCGGCGTCCGGGCCGACCGCTACCACCTCGCCGGCCCCGTCGGAGAGGGGGACGACGTCCGGCTTGACCGGCAGGACGTAGGTTCCGTCGAGGACCATGAGCTCGCGGAAGCTCAGGGACGTCGCGCGCACCGCCACCAGGGCCTGGCCGGGGCCGGGCGCGGGGACGTCGTGCTCGCGGACGGTGAGGCCGGAGAGTCCGGCCCCGCTGTGCGACAGGTGATAGCTCCGCATGGGGCGTGCCTTTCGTAAGACGTGGGTGGCGCGGGGGAGACGGTCGACCGCGGCGGGGGCCGGGCGGCCCGGTCCGGGCCTCACGCGGCGTCGGACTCGGCGGCCAGGGGGATCTCTCCGGCCGTCTTGCTGAAACCGAGCGCCTCGACGATCCGGCCGTCGGTCACGCGCATCACGTTGACGCCCTGCACCCACTGGTCGGGTCCGTCGCCGAAGCGGTAGGTCCACACGATCGTCGCGCGGTCGCCGGCCACGATGACCTCCTGCGGGGTGAAGCGCGCGGTGTCGTCGTCGACGAGGGCGGTCCACCACTCCGTACAGGCTTCGCGCCCGGCGACCCGCTCCCCGCGCGGCGCGGGCTGGACGCTCTCCATGACGCAGTCCTCGGCGATCAGATCGGCCAGGAGACCGGCCTCGCGGTCGGTGAACGCGCGGTTGAAGCGGGCGATGACTTCGGCGGTGGTGCGTACGGACATGACGCCTCCTCGGAAGAGATAGACCGTTCGGTCTACGAGGAACATAGATAGACCGGTTGATCTACCGTGTCAAGTGCTGCAGAATCACCCCATGAGCACTTCCGTGAAGCCGGGGCCCCGCGAGCGACTCCTGCTCGCCGCCCAGGAGTTGACCTACCGCCAGGGCGTCGGCGTCGGCGTGGACGCCCTGCTCAAGGAGGCCGGCGTCGCCCGCCGCTCGCTGTACGAGCACTTCGGCGGCAAGGACGGCCTCATCGCCGAGGTGCTGCGCCGCAGTACCGCCGAGGACGTGGAGCGGTACCGCGCCACCATGGACGGCGCGGGGGGCGACCCCCGGGCCCGCCTCCTCGCGGTCGTCGACCGGCTCGGCCGCATCGCCGCCGACCCGGACTTCCACGGCTGCCGCTACCTCGCCGCCGACCTCGCGCTCACGGACCCGGAGCACCCCGGCCACGAGGTCACCAGGGAGTACCGGCGCACCCTCCGGGGCCTGTTCGCGGACGAGTTCGCCGCCCTCGGGCACGCACGGCCCGATTTCGCCGCCGACCAGCTGCTCATCCTCGTCGACGGCCTCCTCGCCGCCGGCGCGACCCGGCCCGACGTCGAGCCCGCCACCGCGGCCCGCGCCCTGGCCGAGCACGTCATCGACGCCGGCCTCGCGTAGGACCTGTCCGAAGAGCTCAGTCCGCCCGTCGGAGCATCGCGAGCCGGCTGGCCGTGCGGTCCAGGTCGCGCGTCAGGGTCTGACCGGCGGGAAGGGCGGCAAGCGGGTAGCAGCCGATGAGGACGAGTCGGACGTCCCGGTCGCAGGCGACGTCGACGAGGTTCGCGAACCGCTGCCGTCCGTCCGCGGAGGCCTCGGTCAGCGGGGGCACGCCGTCCAGGACCAGGGTGGCGAACCGTTCGGCGAGGGCCAGGTAATCGGGCACCGCCGTCGCCGTCTCGCAGAGCGCGTCGAAGCCGAACCAGACGAGTTCACCGCGCACCGCGCGGGCCGGGAGCTCTCGCAGGTGGGCCTGGACGGCGGTGGCCTCCGCGGCTGCCGGGGCGGTGAGGCCGAGCGCCTCCAGGGCGGTATCACCCGGGGGCGCGCACAGGCCCGTCGCGAACCGGCGGCCGCCGTCCGCCGCCGCGGGCACCGCGACGCGGCGGAAGTCCACCGGGCCCGTGACGTCCAGGACGTCCATCCGCTCCTCTATGAGCTTGATGGTGGGCTCGAACAAGTGGTGGTAGAGCGGGTCCGGCATCAGCCCGGCGGGTGGGTAGTTGGAGGTGGTGACCAGGGTGATCCGGCGGTCGAGGAGCGTGCGGAAGAGGCGTGCGATCAGCATCGCGTCGCCCGCGTCGTGTGCGTGGAACTCGTCGAAGACCAGGACCCGGCTGTCGCCGATCAGCTCGTCGAGGGCGCTGTCGACGGCGCTCTGACCGTCGTGGCGGGCGCCCGGCCTGGTCACCCCGTCATGGAGCCGCCGGAAGAAGTCGTGGAAGTGCAGGCGGCGTTTGCGCGGGGTGGGCAGCCCTTCGTAGAAGGTGTCCACCAGCCAGCTCTTCCCCCGGCCCACCGGGCCCCAGACGTACAGGTCGCGGGGCGGCCTGGGGAAGGTCCAGGCCGGCCGGGCGAGTTCGGCCGCCAGGTGGGCCAACCGGTCGACGGCGGCCTCCTGCGCCGGGGCGACCGAGAAGCCGCGCCGCGCGGCGGCCTCGTGGAAATGGTGGCGCATGGCTTGGGCGTGCTGGGTCACCGGTCGATTCATCCGTTCGTACGCTGGGGATCCGTCAGGGTGCCGGCAGAGAGATCAGGCCGGCCCGGGAGCCGTCGCCGTCTCCAGGACGGCCTCACCCAGGTTGGCGCTCGTCCACAGGGGGTCGGTGCCGAGGCTGTCGTTCCACACCTCGGGCCGGGGCGTCGCGACCGCGGTGATCGGCCGAGCCTGGAGGATGCGGAAGACACCCGCCTCGCGCGCCCACTCGACGTCGCGCGGCTCCCCGTACAGCTCCTCGATCGCGAGTCCGAGCCGGGCCAGTTCACTACGTGTCCTGCTGGCCGGCGAAGGACGGGTCGGGCAGGTCCTCCGCCGTGGCCGACGACCGCACGGCGACCGTGCGCGCGCCGTCGCCGAGTTCCGCGTACGCCTTCGAGACGGCCCGTTCCAGGGCGGAGGGCAACGGCCCCTCCTCGAACAGCGCCCGGATACGGGCGCCCGCACCCGTGTCCGAGCCGTCGTCCGGTCCGGAGGCGACGGCGAGTTCCGCGCGGATACGGTCGGCCACGCCGGTCGAGGCGACGAACTCCTGGTACGCGGCGGTCGTCACGTGGAAGCCGCCCGGTACCGGCAGTCCCCCGCGCGCGAGCTCGGACAGAGCCGCTCCCTTGCCTCCCGCCGTCTCC
Source organism: Streptomyces sp. NPDC006197 (assembly GCF_040613865.1). Taxonomy (NCBI): domain Bacteria; kingdom Bacillati; phylum Actinomycetota; class Actinomycetes; order Kitasatosporales; family Streptomycetaceae; genus Streptomyces; species Streptomyces sp. NPDC006197. Next base: position 6,703 of record NZ_JBEXSZ010000027.1, read on the forward strand.
AGCGTGGCGGCAGCAGCGTCCAACGGCAGCACGAAGTCCATGCCCTGATCCCCCGACTCGGCACTCGACAAAGGATCATGATCGTACCGGGCGGGTTGCGGACCGGTCCCGTCCGCCGGCTATGCCTCGTGCACCCGGGTCAGCAGTTCCACCAGCCGTCGGGCCTCTGCCGCGCCGAGCGGCGCCAGCAGCGCGGAGTTGGCCCGCTCGGCCAGCTCCGCGCACCGCTCCAGGGTCCGTACGCCCTCCGGCGTCACCGTCACCGCGTTCTTGCGGCGGTCCCGTGGATCGGGCTGCCGTCGCGCGAGCCCGGCTTCCTCCAGGTGGTTGAGCAGGAGGACCACGTCCTTCGCGTCGAAGCCCAGCGCGCGCACCAGGTCCGCCTGGGCGACCGGGCCGTACGCGGCCACCGCCGCGAGCACGGCGTGCTGCGGGAGCTTCAGCCCTTCCTCGGCGATCGCCTCGGCGACCAGGCTCCGGCCGCGCGCCGCCACGCGGCCCAGCAGCCAGCTCGGCAGGGACTGGATGTGCGCCAGGGCGTGCTGCGGGTCTTCCGTGGGGGCCATGGGGTCAGGCTATCCCGAATTCATTGGACGCCCCAACGTTCTTTCCTCTACGGTGAGATTCATTGGGGATCCCAACGACTTTGGAACCCCCTGCCCCTTGTCGCACCTGGAGGTGTCCATGCGTCGTGTCCGGTACGAGGTGACCGGTGGCCCCGAGGTCCTCTTCGTCGAGGAGGCCCCCGTCCCGGACCCCGGCCCCGGTGAGCTGCTGGTCCGCAACGAAGCGGTCGGAGTCACCCTGCCCGCCGTACGGAAGGTGCGCGAGGGGGCCGAGCCCGGCCCGCTCGGCGGTGAGGTGGCCGGTGTCGTCGCCGCCGTCGGGGAAGGCGTCACGGGCTTCTCCGCGGGCGACCGCGTCACCGGCCTCTGCTTCTCCCACGCCTATGCCGAACTGTCCGTCGTCCACCAGGCGATGGCCTCCCGCGTCCCCGAACGGGCGACGGCCGTCGACGCCGTGGCCCTGGTCCGCAGCGGACTGGTGGCGCGCGGTGCCCACCAGGCCGGCCGGCCCCGTCCCGGCGATGCCGTCATGGTCACCGCGGCGGCCAGTGCGGTCGGCACCCTCGCCCTGCAGTACGCCAGGGCGGGCGGGGCCTCCCGCGTGGTCGCGGCCGTCGGCAGCGCGGAGAAGGCGGAGTTCGTCCGCTCCCTCGGCGCCGACGAGGTCGTGCTCTACGGGGACGAGTCCTGGGGCGACCCCGTCGACGTCGTCGTCGACGGGGTCGGCGGAGAGCTCCTCGGCCCCGCGGTGCGGGCCCTCGCGCCCGGCGGCCGTCTGGTCGCCTTCAGCTCGGGCGGCGGCACGGTCGACGCGTACGAACTGCTGGTCCGGGGCGCCTCGGTCATCGGTTTCCAGATGGCGGCCATCGCCCGGGGCGAGCCCGAGGTGTACGCGCGCTGGCTCGACGAGCTGTGGGAACTCCATCGCGACCGCACGCTCCGCCCCCGCGTCGCCGCCGAGATCCCGCTCGCCGAAGCGGCGCGCGCCCATGAACTCGTCGAGTCCCGGCGCAATCTCGGCAAGGTCGTCCTCATTCCCTGAGCACGGGAGGCGAGGCCGTCCTCATCCCCTGAGTCCGGGGATGGGGGCGGGGACGGGAACGGGGGAGGGGCGGGGCTCAGTGGGTGTAGCGGCCCGTGTCGATCTCCCAGCGGTGGTAGCCGGCTATCCAGGCGGCGAGCCCGTCGACGTACCGCCGGGCCGCCTCCCGAGCGGCCGGGGCGAGGCCCAGGAGGTCGCATATCTCGGGGACTTCTGACGACAGCTCCACGAAGCGGTCGACCATCGCCTGTGCCTCGCGCATCACTTCGACGGCCGCCTCGTCGGGGGTGCTGCCGAGCTCCTCGCGGACGATCATCACGATGTTGGCGACGTCGCCGCGGGCGAGTTCCTGCGCGTACGAGTGCACGTCGTTGGTGAACGACGGTATGTCGGCGGCCAGTTGACGCATCCGCCGGAAGGCCGGGTGGTGCAGCACCTCCTGCGGCAGCTCGAAGCGGTTGAGCCGCTCGACCATGTCGAAGAGGGTCTCCATGGCGGCCGTGCCCCGGCGGAGCGCCAGATAGCTCTCCCGGTCGGGGAGGCGCCCGGTGAGCCGGCCGGCGGCCTCGGCGGGGTGGCAGGCGAAGTACCACTCCCAGTTGTAGGCGGACCGGGCGAGCCACCGGGCCGACATGCCGTGCACGCTGCGCTCCCAGAGGTCGGCGAAGGCCTGCTCCACGGCGGTACGGGCGCCGGGCTCGGGGCCGCTGCCGTGCAGAAGGCCCGTCAGACGGGTGCAGATCTCGGCCACTCGGGCCGGGGACCGGCCGAGTTCCGAGTCGAACCGGTCGTCGAAGAGGAAGTAGAAGCCGAGCAGGTCCGCGGCGAGGACGAGGTCGTCGGCGGCGGAGTCCGGGCTGGTGAACGCGGCGAGGCGGGGCACGTCCCACTTCTCGTACGCCGGCAGGGCGATGGTGACGGCAAGGCCCTCGTGATGGAGGAGCCAGTCCCGGTGGCGCTGCGCGACGGACGTCTGGTTCGGGTTGCTGCGAGGTGGAAACGGCAGGTCGAGCATGGTGGCGTTGGACACTGGCACCCCCAGGTTCTGATCCCGGGTCATCCCGTGACGCCCCCGGCGCGATCGAAGATTACTTGAATTGATCATCAACTGCCAGGAGTGGCCGGCAGATCGCTTTCAAGCCAGTGGAAGTGCGGCGTCCGGATCGGCCGGACGGGAGATTTCCGGCCGACCCCGCGGCCGACGGCACCTGTGGCCCATGGCGACGCGTGAGGGGGCGTCATGTCGGTCACGCGTTCCCCCGTTCGTCGCGACGGGTGGTTCGTCCCCTGTCCGCGCCACCCGTGGGCGGGGGAGCGCGTTGGGGTTGCCGTGACGCCTGGTGCAGTGACGGTTCTGCACCCGGGACCTGCGGGTTCTGTATCGACTGCCGATCGCGGTGGGGCGATGGCGAGAGCGAAGATCTGGATGGTGCGCGGTGCCGGAGATGTGGAATCGGGACGAGGGACACGACGCCCGGCTCGTGGACCGCTTCCGGGACGGTCACGCCCTGGTCGGACGCGACGGCGAACTCGCCGCCCTCCGGGCCGCCGTGTCCGGGCACCGGCTGGTCACCGTGACCGGAGCGGCCGGGACGGGCAAGAGCCGACTGGCCCTGGCGGCCCTCATGCCGCCCTCCGACGGCCCCGCGCGGACGGTGGTGCGGGTGCGCTGGCACGACGGGATCCCCGTCGGACGCCGGGCGCTGACCGCGCGGGTCGCCCGGGCCCTGAGCGGAGCCGGCCTGCCATGGGGTGTCGCCGGGACCCCCAGCGGCCCCGGCCTGTCCTGGGACCCGGCACCCGCGGAGCTCGCCGCGCCCGCTCGGCCCGTCCCGGCGGGCGAGGTGCTCCTCCTCCTGGACGACGTCGACCCCGTCCACACCGAATGCATCGGCCTGGTCCAGACGCTGCTGATGGGCCGGCCGGCGGTACGCGTCCTGGTGACCGCGCGGCGACCGCTCGGCCTCGGGGACGAACAGGTGATCCGGCTGGCGCCCCTGCCCGTGGAGGCGGCACCGGGCCGGCCGGGCGCGTCCCCCGCCGCGGAGCTCCTCGTCTCCCGCGCACGGGAGCGCGGATGGACCGGGGAACCCGATCCGGCGGCCGTGGCCCGGGTGTGCCGGCTGCTCGAAGGCGTCCCCCTGGCACTCGAACTCGCCGCGGGCCGGCTGGGGGAGTGGACGATGGAGGAACTGGCCGACCACCTCGAAACCGGCCAGTGCCGGCTGTCCGACCGGGACCCGCTCCTGCTGCGGCACCGCACGCTGCGCACCTCCATCGGGGCCGTCCACGCCCTGTGCGAACCGGCCCAGCGCAAGGTCTGGCGCCGGCTCAGCGTCTTCACCGGCCCCTTCACGGAGGCGGCGGCGGTCTTCGTGTGCCTGGGCTCCGACCTCGCACCGCACGAGGTGCCTCCCGCCCTGGTGATGCTGAGCGCCACGGGCGTGCTCCAGACGCTCGGGGAGGCGGGCGCGGTGCGCCCGCCCCGCTACCGCATGGCCCGGGCCGCCCGCGACTTCGGTGCGGAACGGCTCGCGGCGGCGGGCGAGCGACCGATGACGCGGGACCGGCACGCCGTCCACTTCCGCGGTGTGGCGGCCGTCGCCGAGACCCTGTGGAACACCGGTCTGCAGCGCCAGGCGCTCCAGACCGTCCAGGAGGAGCACGACGACCTGATGGCCCTCGTGCACCGCGCCGGCGACGGGACCGGCCACGCCGAGACGGCCCTGGAGACCATGCTGCACCTGTGGTTCTGGTGGGCGGTCCACGACCACGCCCGAGAAGGCAGCGACCGCCTGCACGGACTGCTGCCGCGACTGCCCGCCGACAGCCCGCTCGTGGCACGGGGCCGATGGCTCGCGGCCTGGCTCAGCGCGGCGTGGGACCCGCGTACGGCGCACCACCTGCTCTCCCTCGCCTGGCCCGCGGCCGTGCTCGCCGGCGACGACGCCCTCCTCGGCCGCATCGCCCACGTGCACGGGACCCTGGCGTGGCAGCGACAGGACCCCGAATCGGCCGCCCAGTACTACCGGCAGGCGGCGGACACCACGCCCGACGGCGCCCCCTGGGGCCCGTCCCCCGCCGTGAGCCTCGCCGCCCTGGCCGTGGTCCAGGCCCACCACGCCCCCGCCGCGGCGGCCCGCACCGCCCGCCGGGCACTCGCGCAGCCAGGCTGCGCCAACGACGCCTGGGCCACGGCGCTGGCCCACTACGCCCGCGCCTTCGCCGACCACCGCTCCGGACGCACCGGCCGCGCCCGCCACCGGGCCGGCCGCGCCCTGGCGGACCTCGAAGCCCGGCTCGACGCCCCGCAGGCCCGCCGTGCCCTGCGTCTCCTCCTCGTCACCCTCGATCTCGCCGCGACGACGGCCGGCGCGCCCACACCGCGTCCTCGCCCGCACGTCCCCGTACCGCGCGACGGAGCCCAGACCCCGTCGGCGACGGCGAGCCTGGCCCAGCGGTGACCTCCCGCCGCCGGTCCGGGCCGCCGCCGAGGAGTCCCTTCCCGCGGCGGCCCCGCCCCGTCCCGGCCCGGCCGGGCCGCGGCGTACGCCTCGACGGCGTCGCGCTGGTACGCGGCGAGCCCCGGAGCGATCGCCCCGTACGCGGCACGCCACCGCTCGTCGTCCACGCAGGAGCGACCGATGGCGCGGTACTCCCCGACGGGGACGGCACGCGGTTCCGTCAGGGCCCGGTACGGGGCGTCCGTCTCGGCCCGTACGGCTGCGGAGTCGGCCGACAGGCCGGCGGCCATCAGCTCGGCGAGCCGCACCATCCGCGCCGTACGCTCGCGCTGTCCGGCCTCGACGTCCTGCGGGGACATCGTGGCGATCCGGCGCGCCACCGCCTCGGCGTGCTCCGGGAAGCCGCGCAGGCCCTCCTCGTACGGGGAGGACCGGACGCCCTCGGACAGGCTCTCGGCCGGTCTCTCCGGACCTGGTCAGGACGGTGGAAGCTGCCGCAACGGCAACTGCAAGCCCGCGTCCCGGACCGTCACCGGCCCGCTCCCGCGACGAGTTCCTCCGCCACGCGCGTGCGGGCGTACAGCACGGACCGGCCCGCCCGGTGGGCCGAGACGAGACCGGCCGCGCGCAGGGCGCCGAGGTGCTGCGACACCCCGCCGGGGGTCAGGCCCGTGCGCCCGGCCAGGTCGGTCGTCGAGGCCGGTGCGGTGAGCTCCGCGAGCAGCTGCGCGCGGGACCGGCCGAGGACCCCTGACAGCGCCCGGGAGGCGGACTCCGGCGGGGCCTCCCACAGGGTGCCGATGCCGCGCGGGGGATAACGCAGGGCCGGCTGGTAGACGGGGTCCGTCGTCGAGAACACCCGGGGCCACACGAACGCCGAGGGCACGAGCAGCAGTCCCCGCCCGTCCAGCCTGCGCACTCCGTGCGCGAAACGGTGTTCGACGCTCAACGTGCCCGACTTCCAGGCCAGTCGGGGTTCGAGGTCCTCGAAGAGGCTCCGTGTCCCGCCCTCCGCGAAGCGACGGGCCCGGTACTGGATGTCGGCCTCCAGATGCGTCTGGACACGAGGCCAGTACGGGGCCATCGCGAGCTCCCAGAAGGCCGCGATGACATCCGCGAGCCGCCCGAGTCCGCGCTCCGGATCGGCCCGCAGCGCCTCCACGCCGGGCTGCGCCTCGCGCGCGGACGCCCGGAGCCGTTCGTGCGGGGTGGCGCGCAGCGCCGCCAGCTCCACGGCGAGCGACGGACCGGACGTGCTGGGCGGCGGACAGAGGAAGCCGGGGATGGACGGCGCGGGCACCGGCACCAGCGAGGTCAGCGGCGTCAGATCGAGCCGCGCGGCCGCGATCCGGGCGCGCACCTGCGCGGCCCATCGCCGGTGCAGCGCCTGCTCGTCGGCCCCCGCAAGCACCCGGGCCCCGGCCACGACCTCCCAGAGCGGCGAGATGGCGAAGCGGGTGCGCGCCACGTCCTCGGCGGAGAACTCGATCTCCAGCACCGATACCCCTGCCCTTCCCGGCCTGCCGGCGTTCCTCGGATTCACGTGAGGCTAAAACATTGGCTCCGGGCTGTGAGAACCGGCCATCGTGACGGCCATGCCCACCTTCCTCCCCGCCTCCCGGCCCGTGCGGGCTCCCCGGCGCGCACGGCCTCCTCACGGCACCCCGTCCCCCTGGCGCACCAAGGACTTCCGCGTCCTGTTCTCCGCGTCCGTCCTGAGCACTCTCGGGACGAACGTCTCCTACCTCGCCGTCCCGATGGTCGCCGTCCTCGCCCTGGACGCCGGTCCCGGCCAGGTCGGCCTGCTCGCCTCCCTGAGCACGGCGGCGTTCCTGCTCATCGGCCTCCCCGCGGGCGCGTGGGTCGACCGGATGCGCCACCGCACCGTCCTGATCGTGGCGGACCTGCTGCGCGCGGCGCTGCTCGCGTGGATCCCGGTGGCCTGGTGGCTCGACGTCCTGACCTTCGGCGGCCTGTGTGCGGTGGTGCTCCTGAGCGGGGTCGCCACGGTCCTCTTCGACGTGGCCTCGCAGAGCGCCCTGCCCCGGCTCGTCGAGCCCGACGTCCTGATCCCCGCGAACTCGGCCCTGGTGAGCCTGACGGCCGCGGGCAACGTGGCCGGCCGGGGCGCGGGCGGCGCGCTGGTGCAGCTCCTGGGAGCACCGCTCGCGGTGGTCTGCGCCGCGGCCGGCCACCTCGGGTCGGGGCTCCGCCTGCTGAGGATGGCACGCGACGACGCGCACACGGCCGCCCCGGATCCCGCGGCGACAATCCCTGCGGCTCCTGCGGCTCCTGCGGCTCCTGCGGCTCCTGCGGCTCCTGCGGCTCCTGCGGCTCCTGCCGGGACCGGCCTCGCGGTCTCCGCGGCTCCCGCCGGGACCGCTGCCGGTCGCGCGCCGGGGCTGCGGGCGCAGATCGCCGAGGGGCTGCGTCACGTCCTGGGCCACGCGGAGTTGCGCGCCCTCGCGCTCACCGGCGCAATCGGGAACCTGGGGACGGTCATGGTGAACACGATGCTCCCCGTGGTGTTCACCCGTGAACTCGGCCTGTCGGCGGGCGCGCTCGGTCTGTTCTGGGCGGCCGGCGGCATCGGGCTCTTCCTCGGGGCCCGCTGCGCCCGCCCCCTCGCCGACCGGTTCGGTCACGGCCGGGGGCTGGTCGTGGCCGGTCTCTGCCTGGCCCCGGCGGGCCTCCTGGTGCCCCTGATGGACCGGGGCCCCTGGCTCTGGGCGGCGGGCGCCGGATGGGTCGCGTTCGCCATGAGGACGGGGGCGGCCAACGTCCTGGGCGTGAGCCTCCGTCAGCGGCTGACCCCGGGCGATCTGCTCGGCCGTATGAACGCCACCTTCCGGTTCCTTCTCACCGGCTCGATGGCCGTCGCCGCCGCGCTCGCCGGCGCCATCGGCGCGCACTGCTCGCCGCGCACGGCCCTCTGGGTCGGCGGAGCTCTCCTCTGCCTGAGCTTCCTGCCGGTGCTCCTCTCCCCGCTCCGTCGGCGCCGTGAGCTCCCGACCGGCGAAAAACCCTGCGGGAGCGCTCCCAAAGTGGCAGGGTGCACCGGGTGACGACCGAACCGTTCATCCGCCCGTACCAGCCATCGGACCGCACCGCGCTCGGCGACATCTGCGTCAGGACGGCGCACGACGGCGGGGACTCGTCGCACCTGTACCCCGACCCGGAGCTGATGCCGACGATCTTCGCCTACCCGTACGCCGAGCTGGAGCCCGACTTCGCCTTCGTCCTGGACGACGGTGCCGGCAGCGCCGTCGGATACGTCCTGGGCGTTCCCGACACGGCGGCCTTCGCCGGACGGTTCCGCACCGAGTGGCTGCCCGGCGTGACGGACCGGTACCCGCCGCCCACGGGGCCGGCCCGCACGCCCGCCGAGGAGATGACCGGACTGCTGCACGCGCCGGAGCGCATGGTCCGCGAGGAGCTGACCGGCTTCCCCGCCCACCTCCACATCGATCTGCTGCCCGCCTGGCAGGGCCGGGGCCACGGGCGTGCCCTCGTCCGGACCCTCCTGGAGGCCCTGCGCCGGCACGGGGTCCCGGCCGTGCACCTCTGCATGGCGCGGGCGAACACCCCGGCCCGGGCGTTCTACGACCGTCTCGGCTTCCGGCTGCTCCCCGTGGACGACCCCGGCCCCGTCTGGTACCTCGGCAGGCCCACGACCGCGCTCTGACGAACCGCGCCCACGCCCCGAAAAAATTCGGCGGCCGATGTCGAGAACCCGCGTCCCGCTCCGTCCCCGGTGTGAGAGCGACCAGAATGGGCCGCACAAGGACCGAGGAGAACACCATGGCCAAGTACCTGCTGCTGAAGCACTACCGAGGCGCCCCGGCTCCCGCCAACGACGTACCCATGGAGAAGTGGACGCCGGAGGAGATCTCGGACCACGTGCAGTTCATGCACGACTTCGCGGCCCGTCTGGAGAGGACTGGCGAGTTCGTCGACGCCCAGGGACTCGCCCCCGAGGGGACGTGGGTCCGCTACGACGGCGAGGGACGCCCGCCCGTCACCGACGGCCCCTTCGCCGAGACGAAGGACCTCATCGCCGGCTGGATGGTGATCGACGTCGACAGCTACGAGCGTGCTCTGGAGCTCGCCGGGGAGCTCTCGGCCGCCCCCGGAGCCGGCGGGAAGCCGATCCACGAGTGGCTCGAACTGCGCCCGCTCATGGCCGCCCCGCCCACCATCACGGAGTGACCGCCACCATGGACGAGGTCCTGCTCCGAAGCCTCATCCCGAGCGTCCTCGCCGTCCTCGTCCGCCGCGGAGCCGACTTCGCGGCGGCCGAGGACGCCGTCCAGGACGCTCTCGTCGAGGCGGTCCGCGTCTGGCCGGCCGGCCCTCCGCGTGACGCCAAGGGCTGGCTGGTCACCGCAGCCTGGCGCAAGTTCCTGGACGCCGCCCGGTCGGACACCGCCCGGCGACGGCGCGAGGACCTCGTCGACGAGGAACCGGCGCCCGGACCCGTGGCCGCGGTGGACGACACGCTCCGGCTCTACTTCCTCTGCGCCCACCCGTCCCTGACGCCGTCGTCGGCGGTCGCGCTCACGCTGCGCGCCGTCGGCGGCCTGACCACCCGCCAGATCGCCGAGGCCTACCTGGTGCCCGAGGCGACCATGGCGCAGCGCATCAGCCGGGCCAAGCGCACGGTCTCCCGGATACGGTTCGACCGGCCGGGTGACGTCGCCACCGTGCTGCGCGTCCTCTACCTGGTCTTCAACGAGGGCTACTCCGGCGACCTCGACCTCGCCGCCGAGGCCATCCGGCTCACCCGGCAGCTCGCGGCCGCGATCGACCACCCGGAGGTGGCGGGGCTCCTCGCCCTCATGCTGCTCCACCACGCCCGGCGCGCCGCCCGGACCGCGCCCGACGGCAGTCTGGTGCCGCTCGCCGAGCAGGACCGCGGCCGGTGGGACACCGACGCGATCGCCGAGGGCGTCGCGATCCTGCAGGCGGCCCTCGCCCGCGACCGCCTCGGCGAGTTCCAGGCGCAGGCCGCCGTCGCGGCACTCCACGCCGACGCCCCCACGGCCGAGGAGACCGACTGGGTGCAGATCGTCGAGTGGTACGACGAGCTCACGCGCCTGACCGACAACCCGGTCGTCCGGCTCAACCTCGCGGTCGCCGTCGGCGAGGCCGACGGACCACACGCCGGCCTGGCGGCCCTCGCGGAGCTGGACGACTCCCTGCCCCGGTACGCGGCGGTGGCGGCGTACCTCCACGAACGCGCCGGCGACCTCACGACGGCGGCGCGTCTGTACGCCGAGGCGGCGAGGAAGGCGACGGACGTCCTGGAGCGCGACCACCTGACCCGTCAGGCCGCGCGCCTCAACACCCGCCTCGACGCGGACCGGCCGCGCTGACGGAACACCTTCGCCCCCGGCCGCGCTGACGGAACACCTCCTCCCTCCGGCCGCGTTGACGGGACGCCTTCTTCCCTCCCGGCCCCGTCTCGCTCGGTTCTTCGACGAACGTGCCCATTTCACGGAGGAGTTCGCGGCACGGCGTGTACGACGTGGAGGCGATGCGGAGAGCTTATTCAGAAACCTTGTTGAATAACCCCGTACCCCCGGTTCGCACTTGATTTGCTCCTGCCAATCCGCACAGGGTTCTCTCGAACGTTTGACGCCCCACACGTCAACACGAGGAGAGAACCTCTTTCATGGCAACTCACAAGCGATCCAAGGGACTTCGCCACGCGGCCATAGCCACAGGTGTGGCAGCCGCCGCCGTCACGGCGCTGCTCGCCGGCAACCTCGCCGGGGCGGCCACCCCGGCCGAGGGGACCGTGCACGGACTCGGCGCTCCCGGCGCCGTCGACGGCAGCTTCGTCGTCATCCTCGACGCGTCCGCGAACAAGGCGGAGCTCGCGAAGAAGTACGGCGGCACCCTCCAGCGCTCCTACGGCTCGAAGGTCAACGGCTTCTCGGCCTCGGGCCTGACCGTCCAGGAGGCCAAGCGGCTCGCCGCCGACCCCGCCGTCGACACGGTCGTGCAGAACAAGCGTTTCAGCATCAAGGAGACGCAGGAGAAGCCCCCGTCCTGGGGCCTGGACCGGATCGACCAGGCCGAGACGGCCGGTGACGAGAAGTACACCTACCCCGACGGCGGAGGAGAGGGTGTCACCGCGTACGTCATCGACACCGGCGTCCGGATCACCCACCAGGACTTCGGCGGCCGGGCCGTCCACGGCTTCGACGCCGTGGACAACGACGACACGGCCGACGACGGCAACGGCCACGGCACCCACGTCGCGGGCACCATCGCCGGCACCGCCCACGGCGTCGCCAAGAAGGCCAAGATCGTCGCCGTACGGGTGCTCGACGACAACGGGTCCGGCACCACCGAGCAGGTCGTCGCCGGGATCGACTGGGTGACGAAGAACCACTCCGGGCCCTCCGTCGCGAACATGAGCCTCGGCGGCGGCGTCGACGAGGCCCTCGACGCGGCGGTCCAGCGCGCCATCGCCTCCGGCGTGACCTTCGCCGTCGCGGCCGGAAACGAGTCCTCCGACGCCGGCCAGGGCTCGCCTTCCCGGGTGCCCGAGGCGCTCACCGTGGCGTCCAGCACCAAGGACGACGAGCAGTCGGACTTCTCCAACTTCGGTGCGGTGGTGGACCTGTACGCCCCCGGCTCGGACATCACGTCGGACTGGAACGACAGCGACACCGGGACCAAGACCATCTCCGGGACGTCCATGGCCACGCCCCACGTGACGGGTGCCGCGGCGCTCTACCTGGCGGCCCACCCGACGGCGACGCCCGCCGACACGGCCGCCGCGCTGACCGGGGCGGCCACGCCGGACACCATCAAGAACCCCTCCTCCGGCACGGCGAACAAGCTGCTGAAGGTGACGCCGTGATCGTGCGGTGAGAACCGCGAGGGATGGCCCCCACACCGTGGGGGCCATCCCCCTTTTTCCGTTCGCTCCTTTCGCCGGGAACCGGCCGTGGCCAGAATCTGTCCCTGTGGAGGAAGGCTGCCGCGGCGCCGAAGGGGGACGGGGATGAGCGCATGGGTGGTCCCGGGGTACACGGAGTCCCGAGAGCTGGGCGCGGGCGGCAGCGGACGCGTGGCGCTGGCCACCCACGACGCCACCGGCGTACCGGTGGCCGTCAAGTACCTCGGTGAGCGGCTCCGTTCGGACGAGGCGTTCGTCCGCGGCTTCCGCTCCGAGGCCCGGCTCCTCGGCGCCCTCGACACCCCGCACGTCGTCGGGTTCTACGAGTACGTCGAGGCGCCCGGGGGAGCGGCCATCGTCATGGAACTGGTGGACGGCGTCGCGCTGCGCGCCCTCCTCGCCCGGGAGGGCTCCACCGGCCCCGAGGCCGCCCTCGCGGTCCTCAAGGGCTCCCTCCTCGGACTCGCCGCCGCACACCGGGCGGGCGTCGTCCACCGCGACTACAAGCCCGAGAACGTCCTCGTCGCCGCCGACGGGTCCTCCAAACTGGTCGACTTCGGGATCGCGGCCGGACGGGACAGCAGCCCGGGCATCGCCGGGACACCCGCCTACATGGCACCCGAGCAGTGGAATGGCGCCCCCGCCTCGCCCGCGGCCGACGTCTACGCGGCGACCGCGACCTTCTTCGAGTGCCTGACCGGACGCAAGCCCTTCACCGGGGACAACTTCGCCGAACTCGCCCTCCAGCACCTGGAGGCGCCCGTACCCGACGGACAGGCACCGGAACCGCTGCGCCCGCTCATCCGCCGCGGCCTCGCCAAGGCGCCGCACGACCGGCCGGAGAACGCGGACGCGTTCGTCAGCGAACTGGAGTCGGTCGCCACCGCCGCGTACGGACCGGACTGGGAGGAACGGGGACGGGGCCGGCTCGCGGCGCTCGCCGCACTCCTGCCGCTGCTCTTCCCCTCCTCGGGCGGTACGGCCCAGGGCACGACGGCGCTCGCCACGACGACCCTGCCCGAACCGCCGCCACGGCTCCGGCGGCGCATCCCCCACGGGCTGCCCGCGGCCGCGGCGGCCCTCGTCCTGGCACTCCTCCTCGCCCTCGCCGCACGGGCCGGGGGAGAGGAGGCGGCCGAGGACGGGGCCGTCCAGGCCGTCGCGACGACGAACACGTCACCGAGCGCCCGCCCACCGACCCCGAGCCCGACACCGACTCCGAGCCCGACACCGACTCCGACGACCCGGGAACCCTCCCCGTCCTCGGAAACACCGGAACCCCCCTCTCCCACCGGCACGACGGCCGAGCCGACCACGACACCACCGCCCCCGCCCACCACGACGGAGCCGGCGCTCCCGCCCACCACGCCCCCCACGACACCGCCCACGACCCCACCGACCACCCCGCCGACGACGCCCCCGGTCTCCGTCACGGCCGTCTCGGTCACGAGCCTGCGCCAGGTCGGACCGACGGACGCGGAAGCCACCGTCGAGCTCACGACGGACGGAACCGGGCCGGTGACGCTCCTTGTCGAGTGGTTCACCGGCGACGAGAAGGGCACGCCCGGCACGCCGGACGGCTCGGAGACCGTCCGTCGCGAAGGGGCCGACCGGTACACCCTCACGCTCCCGCACACGGTCCGGGGTCCCGGCTGCTACTGGGGAGTGCGCGCGACCACGGACCCCGCCGCCGCGAACGGCGGCTCCCTGCAGCAGATCTTCATCCGGCGGTGTGTGATCACATGAACGACGACGACTACAGCGCCACGGAACTGGGCAGCCACTGGTTCGAGGGCCCGAGCCCGGACCCGGTCCCCGACCGCGTCGAGGGCGAAGTGCTGCGCTTCGGCCCGGGGGTGACCGCGGCCGCCGCCCGCCGCGCCGAGAACACCCCGACGGCGGCCCAGATCTGGCACGGCACCCTGCCCGGCACCCCGCCACCTGGCAGGCCCCGCACGCGCCGGCCGCTCCGGTACGCGCCCGCGGCCGTCATCCTGCTCGTCGTCCTGGCCCTCCTCGCCTGGCGCGAGTACGGCCCCCGGGTCGCGGTCCGATCCGTCACGGTCACCGCCCCCGAGGGGCCGCTCGGCTGCGACGGCACGGCGAACGTGCTGGGCGTCGTACACACCGACGGCCGCCCGGGCACCCTCGCGTACCACTGGGAACGCAGCGACGGCACCCGCTCGGCACCCCTGCGCGAGACCCTGCCCCGCGGCCGGAAGGAGGCCCGCCTCCACCTCCTGTGGACCTTCCAGGGCCGGGGCACCCACCACGCCGTGGCACGCCTGGTGGTCACGTCCCCGTCCACCCACACGGCGGAGGGCACCTTCACGTACCGCTGCGGGTGAATCCGAGCGAGGCGCGACGATCGGCGGCGTGGCGATAATCGCTGGTGCGCGGGGCGACGTGCGTTGTACGTTGGCCCCGCGACCGCGCCTCCGATGCGCTCGGCTGCGGCTACTTCCTTCGAATCCAAGTGATGCCGCCGCCTTTCTGGATCTCGGTGGGCGCGGGCGCCTTCGCCCCGCCGGACGTCGTGGCCGGGGCCGTCCGATCGTTTGAATCCGGGGGGATTCACTGCCTCGTCACACCCCACGCGTCTCCAAGATGTGGTCCGACATGCTCGTCGCCCCGCACGTCCTGGCGGCCGCCCGCGCCGTGCCCCCGTCACCACCACGGCTCCACCACAAGCCCGCCGGGCCCGAGTTCCGCACCTACGCGGGCGGCCCGGCCTTCGTCCGGGAGCCCCGCGACGAGCTCTTCCTCCTCGCGGTCGGCAACTTCGTCTCCCAGCGGACCTTCTACGAGACCGGCGTCGAGCGGGACGACCGGTACACCCGTCTCGTCCGCGAACTCGCCGTCGAGGACCCCGAGTGGACAGCCGGCCTGCTGCGCTGGCTGCGCGGCGAGGGCAACATGCGCACCGCGTCCCTGGTGGGCGCCGCCGCGTACGTACGGGCCCGGCTCGACGCCGGGGCCTCCAAAGGCCCCTCCAACCGGTCCGTGATCGACTCGGTGCTCCAGCGCGCCGACGAGCCCGGCGAGCTGCTGGCCCACTGGATCTCGACGTACGGGCGGAACGTGCCGCAACCCGTGAAACGGGGCGTCGCCGACGGTGTGCGCCGCCTCTACACGTCCCGGTCCCTGCTCAAGTACGACACCGCTTCCAAGGGCTTCCGCTTCGGCGACGTGCTCAACCTGGTGCACGCCTCCCCGGATCCGGCCAAGCCGTGGCAGGGCGCGCTGTTCCGGTACGCCCTCGACCGCCGCCACCACCCGGAGCGGGCCGTTCCGCCGGCCTCCGACCCTCTGCTGACGGCGCGTCGGGCGCTGATGGAGACGGCGGCGGACGACCGGCGGGCCGTGGCGACCGGGCCGGACGGCCCCGCGCGGCTGGCCGCGGCCGGCATGACGTGGGAGGCCCTGGCGGGCTGGCTCCACGGTCCGATGGACGCCGCCGTCTGGGAGGCCGTGATCCCCACGATGGGCCCGATGGCCCTCCTGCGGAACCTGCGGAACTTCGACGGGGCGGGAGTCTCGGACGAGGTCGCGGCCCGGGTCGCCGAACGGCTCTCGGACGCCTCCGAGGTGGCCCGGTCCCGGCAGTTCCCCTTCCGCTACCTGGCCGCCCACCAGCAGGCGCCGTCGCCGCGCTGGGCGGCCCCGCTGGAACGGGCCCTCGGCCACTCCCTGGCCGCCGTGCCCGCCCTGCCCGGCCGGACCCTGATCCTGGTGGACCGCTCCGACTCCATGTTCTGGGACACCGTCTCCGAGCGGTCCGAGCTGACCCGGGCCGACGCGGCGGCCGTCTTCGGCACCGCGCTGGCCATGCGGGCCGAGCAGGCGGATCTGGTGGAGTTCGGCTGGGGCAGCGCGGAGGTGCCGTTCGCACCGGGCGAGCCGGTGCTCGACGTGCTGAAACGCTTCCGGAGCCTGGGAGGCACCTACACCGCGAAGGCGGTACGGAAGCACTACCGGGACCACGACCGGGTCCTGATCGTCACCGACGAGCAGACCGCCCCCTACGAGCCCGTCGGACCGACCGAACCGGTCCCGGCCGACGTCCCGGTCTACACCTGGAACCTGGCGGGATACCGGCCCGCCCACGGCCCCACGGGCCCCCACCGCCACACCTTCGGCGGCCTCACGGACGCCGCCTTCCGGATGGTCGGCCTCATCGAGGCGGGCCGTGCCGCCAGTTGGCCCTGGGCGGAGGGGGTGTCGGGGACGCCGGGGACGGCCGGTACGGCCTGACCCGATCGCCGTCGCCTACCGGCCGACGGCTTCGGGAGCGTGCCGTCGTACGCCGGTGGCTGCCACCACGGCGCCCAGGACGCACAGGGTCCCCGCGACGAGCACCGAGGTGTGCACGCCGTTCATGAACGCCTGGTGGCTTCCTTCGGCGACGGCCGTCCTGAGCGCCGCGGGCATGTCGGCCGTGACGGGCGCGACGCCCATGGCGACGGCGTCCTTCGCCTCGTACAGACCGGCGGCGGTGGGTGCGGGGACCCCGGCGGAGGCGAGCTCGCCGGTGAGCGTGGTGCCGACGCGGCTGCTGATCAGGGAGACGAGGACGGAGGTGCCCAGCGCGCCGCCGATCTGCAGGGTGGTGGCCTGGAGACCGCCGGCCACCCCGCCGTCCTCGACGGGGGCGTTGCCCACGATGGCGTCGGAGGAGGACGCCATCACCATGCCGACGCCGAGACCGAGCGCCACGAACGGCGGCCACAGCACCGCGTAGGAGGAGTCCGGGCTCCAGCCGAGCATCACGAAGCAGGCGACGGCCTGCAGGGCCATGCCGAGCGGCATCGTCAGCCGGGGGCCGAAGCGCTCGGTGAGCGCGGCGCCCAGCGGGGACGCGACGACGGAGGCCAGGCTCAGCGGCAGCGTGCGCACGCCCGCCTGCACGGGGGAGAGGCCGCGGACGTTCTGCAGGTAGAGCATGACGAAGAAGATCACGCCGAGCAGGACGAAGAAGTTGAGCGCCGTGATGACCGTGCCGATGGTCAGCGCACGGTTGCGGAACAGCCGCATCGGCAGCAGCGGCGAGGCGACCCGCGTCTCGTACCGGCCGAAGAGCAGCAGGACCGCCACGCCGGCGGCGATCGCGCCCACCGTGCCGGCCGAGGTCCAGCCCCAGGTCTCGCCCTTGACGACGCCGAACACCACGGCCAGCAGTCCCAGGGCGAGGAGTACGACACCGGCGAGGTCGAACTTCCCTTGCGCGGCCGCGGAGTTCCGGCTCTGCGGCAGGACGGCCGCGCTGAACACCAGCGCGATCACGCCGATCGGGGCGTTGACGTAGAAGACGGACTCCCAGCTGACGTGCTCGACGAGCAGGCCGCCCACGATCGGCCCCAGGGCGGTGGAGACCGAGGAGACCATGGCCCAGATGCCGACCGCCATGCCGAACTTCTTCGGCGGGAAGACGGCGCGGAGCAGGGCCAGGGTGTTCGGCATGAGCAGGGCTCCGAAGAACCCCTGGACGGCGCGGAAGGCGATGACGCCCTCGATGGATCCGGCCAGGCCGATGGCGACGGAGGCGAGGGTGAACCCGGCGACGCCGATCAGGTAGAAGGTGCGGCGGCCGAAGCGGTCTCCCAGCTTGCCGCCGAGGATCAGGGCCGCCGCGAGCGCCAGGAGGTAGGAGTTGGTGACCCACTGCAACTCGGCCGTGGAGGCGCCCAGGGCGCGGCCGATCTCCGGGTTGGCGATGGCGACGACCGAGCCGTCGAGCCCGACCATGAAGAGCCCGAACGCCACGGCGGCGAGAACGAGCCACGGGTTGGCGCGACGGCCGCGGGCCCGCTCGGCCACGGGCCGCGCGAGGGTGGGTGGGGCGGTGGAGGTGGCGGAGGGCATGAAAGTGCCTGTCCTTACGTATGGCAGGGGAAGGAGCCGCAACGGGACGGGCCCGCTGCGGTGAAGGGGGAAGGGAGGAGCACCGACGTACGCGTGTCAGGACGGCAACGCCCCGCCCGGCGGTGTGCTCAGGGCGCGTGGGAGCGGCCCGGAGATGCGCTCCGGGCGAGGGGGACCGGCATGCGGCCGGCGCCGCTGCTCAGCGCGTGGCGCGGTGAAGGTGTCGGCTGAGTGCGTTGAGGGCGCCCAGGGCGGAGCCGAGGGCGTCCCGCTCCCCGTCGCTCAACGCGCGCAGGGCGCGGGCCACGTGCCCGCCCATGAGGTGCTCGACCTCGGCGATCTCCCGCCGGGCGGTCGCGGTGAGGTGCAGGTGCGCGACCCGCTTGTCGCCCGGGTCCTGCCGGCGTTCGAGCAGTCCCTGCCCGGTCAGCTGCCCGACCAGCACGCTGACGTTGTTCGGCTTCATCAGCAGGGCCTCGGCGGCCTCGCGCACGGTGATCCCGTCGTACGCCTCGACGTGGCGCAGCAGCGCGAGTTGGGCCTCGGACGGCTTGGCGGGCTTGGGGCGGGCGTCGTCCAGGTCCACCTGCCGCTCGACGGCCCGGGCCAGCGCGGGGAGGCAGGCCACGAGCCCGGAGGCCACACGGCGGAGGTCCTCGTCGGACGCGCTGCTGTTCAGGGGCACACCCGTACTTTAGATATGGGCGGATAGGTATGTCAACATACCTACTGGGTGCTTCACGAGCCGCCGGTGCGCGTGAACTTGCCCAGGCCCTCGTGGTTCAGGTACTCGACGGTGAAGGACTTCCCGTCCGGGGTGAAGGTGACCCCGGTGGGACCCACGGCGTTCTCGCCGGCCGTCGGGAAGCTGAACGTGTCACCGTCGTAGTGCGTGAGCCGGTACGACTGCGGCTTCGGGCCCAGCTGGAGCGTCAGGGTGCCGTCCGTGGCGGCGACGACCTTCGCGCGCCCGTAGTACGAGTTCTCGAAGGTGCCCGCGTACGTGTCGGCGGCCTTCGCCGGTGCGGCGCCGGACGGCGGGTGGGCGTAGTCGGTCTTCGACCGGCCCGCGTCCGCCTCCTGCTGGTACAGCGCGTCCACGAGCGGAATCCAGTCGCGGCTGACCTTGCCGGTCTGCGCGATGTCGAAGAAGTCCAGGGCGACGGCGTCGGCGACGCCGACCGGCGAGGTGTTGGTCAGGACGACGATGCCGAGCTGCTCACCGGGCAGCATCGTCACGTTGGTGTGCGCGCCCTCCGCGAACGCTCCCGTGTGCGAGAGCCTGAGCCGGCCCTCGTCGTCGTAACTCACGTTCCAGCCCAGGCCGTAGAAACCGGTCCGGCCGGCCGGTGCGTGCGGCGGGTTCGAGACCGACTCGGGCCAGTGGGTGCGCTCCAGGGCGGCGGCGTCGACGATCTGCTTGCCGTCGAGCTTGCCGTTCGCGAGCTGGAGCCTCAGCCACGTCGCCATGTCACGGGCGCTGGAACTGACTCCACCGGCGGGGGACTGGGCGTCCGGGTTCCGTACGAACTCCGCCTTCCAGGCGCCGTCGACCTTGACGTGGCCCCAGGCCCGGTCGGACGCCTTCGCGAAGTCCTGGAAGCGCGAGCTGGTGGAGTTCATGCCGGCCGGCTTGTAGAGCGTGTCGGCGGCGAGCTTCTCCCACGGCACGCCCTTCTCGTCGGCGACCGCCTGGGCGGCGGCCGTGAGCCCGAAGTTGGTGTAGGCGTAGCTGGCACGGAAGGGGGTGAGGGGTTCGTAGCGCAGGTGGGACAGGATGTACGCGCGGTCGTAGCCGAGGTCTTCGAGCAGGTCGCCCGCGTGGTCGGGGAGGCCGCTGCGGTGCGCGAACAGGTCGGCGGCCGTCACGTGGGAAGTGACCCACGGGTCCTTGAGCTTGAAGTCCGGCACGTTCGGGGCGACCGGCTCGGCCCAGCCGTCGACGCCCACGGCTCCGGAGACGACGGTCGAGGCGATCGGCTTCGAGACGGAGGCGAGCTGGAAGACGGTGTCGGCGTCGACGGCGGCGCTCTCGCCTGCTTTCCGTACGCCGTACCCCTTCAGGTGGACCACCTTGCCGTCATGGACCACGGCGACGGCCACGCCCGGCGCTCCGGTGCGCTTCATGGCGTCCCGGACGACTCCGTCGAGCCGGTCGACGGCGCGCTTCACGTCCGCGTCGTCGAGCCGGGGCGGGGGCTGGGCGGGAGGCGGTGAGGGAGACGGCGAGGGTCCGGGCGCCGCGGCGCCGACAAGCGCCGCCGCCAGTCCTGCTGCGGCAAGCCATCGAACGGTGCTCACGTCTCCATTGAAATGCTTGCGCCGCTGTCTGTCGCGCGCTGCCGCAGCCGCCCCCGCGCCGCACGCCGTCGAAGTCCGGTGGATCCCGGGGGAACGGCTTGCCGGACCGGCGATGCTGTTCCTAGCGTCGGAGCATGACCCCTGCTTCCGCCGGTGCCTCCGCCGAGCCCCGCCGCACCGTGACCGTCGCCGTCGCCCAGGCGGCCGCCCCGCTCTTCGACACCCCGGCCGCGGTCGCCCGCGCCGAGGAACTCGTCCGCGAGGCCGCCGCCCGCGGCGCCGAGGTCGTCGTCCTCCCCGAGGCGTTCATCGGCGGCTATCCCAAGGGGCTGGACTTCGGCATCACGGTCGGCAGCCGCACCCCCGATGGCCGCGACCTCTTCCGCCGCTACCACACCGCCGCCATCGAGGTTCCAGGACCGGAGACCGAGACGCTCGCCGCCGTCACCCGGGAACTCGGCTGCCACGCCGTGATCGGCGCGGTCGAACGCCAGGGCGGCACCCTGTACTGCGTCGCGCTCTTCTTCGGCCCCGACGGCTACCTGGGCCTCCACCGCAAGCTCATGCCCACCGCCGCCGAACGCTACCTGTGGGGCCAGGGCGACGGCTCCACCCTGACCGTCGTCGACACCGGTGCCGCCCGCATCGGCGCGGCCATCTGCTGGGAGAACTACATGCCGCTCCTGCGCACCGCCATGTACGCCAAGGGCGTCGACCTGTGGTGCGCTCCGACCGTCGACGACCGCGACGCCTGGCAGGCCACCATGCGCCACATCGCCCTGGAGGGCCGCTGCTTCGTCCTCAGCGCCTGCCAGTACCTGCGCCGCGACGCCCTGCCCGGCGACCTCCACCCCGTCCAGGGCGACGCGCCCGACACCGTACTGATCGGCGGCGGCTCCGTCATCGTCTCCCCGCTGGGGGAGGTCCTCGCCGGGCCGCTGCGCGACGGCGAGGGCGTCCTGACCGCCGAGCTCGACCTCGACGACCTCGCCCGCGCCCGCTTCGACCTCGACACCACCGGCCACTACGCCCGCCCCGACGTCTTCACCCTCCACGTCGACGAGACCGCCCGCACCACCGTGACCAGCGGGTAGAGGGCGCAGCACGCCACCGCCGGTCGGGTTCGCCCCGCGGCCGGCGGTAGACTCGGCGACCGTGGCGGATACCCAGTACGAAGACTTGTTGAAAATGGTGCTCACCTCGGGGACGGCCAAGGCCGACCGGACGGGCACAGGCACCCGGAGCGTCTTCGGACACCAGCTCCGCTACGACCTCTCGCAGGGATTCCCGCTGGTCACCACCAAGAAGGTGCACCTCAAATCCATCGTGTACGAGCTGCTGTGGTTCCTCCGCGGCGACTCCAACGTCGGCTGGCTCCAGGAGAACGGCGTCACCATCTGGGACGAGTGGGCCGACGACAAGGGCGAACTCGGCCCCGTCTACGGCGTGCAGTGGCGCTCCTGGCCCACGCCGGACGGCCGGCACATCGACCAGATCAGCCAGGTCCTCGACACGCTGCGCCGCGACCCGGACTCCCGCCGGATGATCGTGTCCGCCTGGAACGTCGCCGAACTGGACCGGATGGCGCTCGCCCCGTGCCACGCCTTCTTCCAGTTCTACGTCGCCGACGGCAGGCTCTCCTGCCAGCTGTACCAGCGCAGCGCGGACCTGTTCCTCGGCGTCCCGTTCAACATCGCCAGCTACGCCCTGCTCACCCACATGGTGGCGCAGCAGGTCGGCCTCGAGCCCGGCGACTTCATCTGGACCGGCGGCGACTGCCACATCTACGACAACCACGTGGAGCAGGTGACCGAGCAGCTCACCCGCACCCCGTACGACTTCCCCGAGCTGAAGCTGCACAAGGCCGACTCGCTGTTCGACTACGCCTTCTCCGACGTGGAGATCGTCGGCTACCGGCACCACCCGGCGATCAAGGCTCCGGTCGCGGTATGAGTACGGGTGTGAACATCGGGCTCATCTGGGCGCAGACGACCGACGGCGTGATCGGCGCCGACAACACGATCCCGTGGCGCCTCCCCGAGGACATGGCGCACTTCAAGGCGACCACCCTCGGCCACCCCGTGATCATGGGCCGGAAGACCTGGGACTCGCTGCCCGCGCGCTTCCGCCCCCTGGTCGGCCGCCGCAACATCGTGGTGACCCGCGATGCGCGGTGGACGGCCGAGGGCGCGGAGCGCGCCGGGTCCATCGAGACGGCGCTGGAGCTGGCGGCCGGACCGCCGGAGCCGGCCGGCGAGGCTCTCGCCTGGGTGATGGGCGGCGGCGAGATCTACCGTGCCGCCCTGCCCCACGCCAGGACGCTCTCGGTGACGGAGGTCGACACCGCCGTCGCAGGCGACACCTACGCCCCGGCCGTCGATCCCGACTGGCGGATCTCGGAGGACACCGGCTGGCGGGACTCCACGACGGGCCTGCGCTACCGCATTCGCCGCTACGACCGCCCGTAACCGCCTGGCCGAGGCCCTCACGGCCGCGTCCGTCAGCGCGCCTCGCGCACCCCGAGGACGTACGCGGCGGTCAGCGCGACGACGCGGTCCCCGTCGTGGGACAGGTCCGCGAGGGCCCGTGACGCGGCGTGCCCCGGGATGTCGGCGAGGGCCTGGGCCAGGCGCCGACGCGCGGACGGCCCCGTGGCCTCGTGGGCGAGGCGGTCGACGAGCAGGCCGGTGATCCGGTCCGCGAGCGCGGGACGGCTCGCCAGTGTGCTCAGCGCGTCGGCCGCGTCGACGTCGTTCGCCTCCCCGACGACCATGTCGACGAGCGTCGGGACCGCCTCGGGCGCGCCCCGTGCCCCCAGCTCCAGGGCCGCGCACCTGCGGACCGCGATGTCGGCGTCCCCGAGGGCCTCCCGCAGCAGCTCGGTCGCCCTGTCGCCCGGGATCTCCGCGACGGCCCGGACGGCACGGTCGCGCACCTCGGCCAGCGGTGACCCGAGGCCCCGCGCGAGCAGCGGCAGTCCGCCCCCGCCCGAGCGCGCCAGCGCCCAGCGGAGGGCTCCGGCCACGCTCGGGTCCGTCTCGCTCAGCACCGCCTCGACGAGCGCCTCCACCGGCACCGGAGCCTCATCGGCCGAGGACAGGGCCGCGCGCTGCCGCGTCTCGGGACTCTTCGACGCCAGCGCCTGGAGGAGGGCGACGGTCCGGAGGACGTCGTGCCAGCCGGCGGGCTCCGCGGAGCCGATCCGGCGCAGCCGCGTGAGCAGCTCCGTCTCGGCCGCGATGCGTTCGCGCGTCTGCCGGATGAGGTCCTCGACGAGCTCCGAGGGCGCGAAACCGGGATCGTCGAGCGCGCGCCCCACCTCGCGGAGCGACAGCCCCAGGGACCGCAGGCTCTCGATGTGGAAGATGCGCCGGATGTCCTCGTCGGAGTACTCCCGGTAGCCGCCGCCGGTCCGGTCCGTCGGCCGCACCAGACCGAGCGAGTCGTAGTGCCTGAGCATGCGGGCACTGACCCCGGAGTAGCGGGCCACCTCACCGATCAACACCGTCGGTCACTCCTCCTGCTGCCGGTCCGTCCGTCACTTCTCCTGCCGGTCCGTCGGTCACTCCTCCCGCCGGTCCGCCCGTCACTCCTCCCGGCCGGTCGTGCCGAGGGCCACGATCCGCTTCGCCTCCTCGACCGCGAAGTCGAAGCCGGCCTGCGGGTCGCGCGACAGCTCCTCCGTGGCGATCGCGTGCCGGCGCACGGGCGGGCGGGGGTCCGACAGCGCGGCGCGCAGGACCGGGGTCATCGCCTCACCGAGCGCGATCAGCGCCCGGCTGAGGCTCAGCCACGTCTCACGCCCGCCCCGCCCGAGCTGAGATGCCAGCACTCCGGCCAGCTCGGGCTCCTCGCCTTCGGGGACGAGGACGACCGCCGCCCGCCAGGCGCTCCGGGCCACCTCGTCGTCGGCGTCGGTCAGGAGTTCCCGTGTGATCGCCGGCCAGGCCCGCCCGTCGCCGATCTTGGACAGGGTGTGCAGGGCCTGGCTGCGTGCCCGGGCGCGCTCCGAGCGGAGCTCGTCGAGGAGTCGGGGGAGCGTCAGCGCCGACGAGTGGCGGGTGAGCGCCCACGTGAGCATCTCGCGGACCTGGAAGTCCGGCTCGACCGCGCACCGCCCGACGAGCTCGTCGACGCACCGCGGGTCCGGTGCCGTGCCCACCGCCAGCGCGGCCCGCAGCCGGACCGAGGGGCTGTCGCTCCCGAGCCCCCGCAGAGCCCGTGTCGTCTTCGTGTCGTCGTTCGCCATGGTCATCGGGACCACCTCCTCGGCCACAGTGAAGACCTTGTCACCGTGTCAAGGTCAACTGCGGCCGGGCGGACGGCTCTGCGGGGGAGAGGAGTTCAGTACGTGTGTCCGACGTGGGCGAGGGCCTGCTTCAGGAGCGTCCCCTGACCGCCGGGCATCTCGTTCTGCACGGCCGCGGAGGCTGCTTCCTGCGGGCTGAACCAGACCAGGTCGAGAGCGTCCTGCCGAGGGCGGCAGTCGCCGGTCACCGGGACGATGTAGGCGAGGGAGACGGCGTGCTGGCGCGGGTCGTGGTAGGGCGTGACGCCGGCCGTGGGGAAGTACTCCGCGACCGTGAAGGGCTGCAGGGAGGCCGGGACGCGGGGCAGGGCCACGGGCCCGAGGTCCTTCTCCAGGTGGCGCAGCAGCGCGTCGCGGACCCGCTCGTGGTGCATGACGCGGCCGGACACCAGGGTGCGGCTGATCGTTCCCTCCGCACCGATCCGCAGGAGCAGTCCGATGCTGGTGACTTCACCGCTGTCGTCCACGCGCACGGGGACGGCCTCGACGTAGAGGATCGGCATCCGGGCCCTGGCCGTGTCCAGTTCGTCGGTGGTCAGCCAGCCGGGCGTGGTCTCAGTCATGTCAGACATCGCTTGATCATACTTTCCGGGCTGCGTTTCGGCCCAGGCCGCGTGTCCGCCGGCCGGGTGGGACTTCGGAGCGGCCGCCGCGAGGGGGAGGCGCTCAGAGGGGCTGGATCCGGGTCCGCAGAAGACAGAACTCGTTGCCTTCCGGGTCGGCCAGCACGTGCCAGCTCACGCTGTCGCCCTGGCCGACGTCGGCGGGCCGGGCGCCGAGGGCGAGCAGCCGCTCCAGCTCCGCGTCCTGGTCGCGGTCGGTGGGGTTGACGTCGATGTGCAGGGGGAGCTTCCCCCTTCGGGGGTCGCTGCTGGGGCTGAGGAGGAGCGTCGGCTGCGGGTCGCCGAAGACGGCGCCGGGCGGCCCGATCTGGATGCTCCCGTCGTCCTCCCGGCCGATCTCGACGTATCCGAGGACCTCGCTCCAGAACGCGGCGAGCCGCTCGGGGTCGGCGCAGTCGAGGACCAGTTCGGTGATACGGCATGCCATGCCCGCCAGTGTACGTGCGGCGGCGGATGAGGTGACGTCAGATCCCTTCCGGGGGAGCCTTGTTGGTGATCGCATCAGCAGGAAGCCCGGGTCCCGGACCAGCGGGCCCGTGCCCACCGAGTCGCTCACGTTGAAGGCGACGCTCCCCGCGCGGTAGCGGTCCTCCGTCCATTAAGACGCCGGCCGCGGTCCGCCGGATCGCCCACCGGGCGCGCGCCCACGCCGCCGCGCCGAACGTGCGGGGTCGCCTCCCCGGGGGAGACCCGCCGCACCGTCGAGGCGTTCCGCCGGGCGGTCGAGACGGGCGACCTGCGGCGCCTGCTCGATGTCCTCGCACCCGACGTCGTCCTGCCGACCGACGGCGGCCTCACCACCGGCCTCTACGCCGTACGCAACCCCGAGAAGCTCTCGTACCCGGACGAGGAGACCGCCCTGAGCCGCTGAGCCGTCGAGCCCGTTCCCGGAAAGGCCCCGGCTGTCCCTCCTCACCTCTCCTTCCTATGCTGGGGGAAGGAGAGGTGAGGAGGGCCGCGATGGCCGCCGTCGCCGTGCACAGCGCCGTCCTGGGGGAGGGGCGCCCCACGCTCCCGTACGCGGAAGCCGGCCACCCAGGGGGCACACCGCTCGTCCTGGTGCACGGCTACCTGGACTCCTGGTGGACCTTCGAGCCGCTGCTGCGCCGCCTGCCTCCGGGCCTGCACGCGTACGCCCCCACCCAGCGCGGCCACGGCGACGCAGACAAGCCGCCCGACGGCTACCTGCCGGAGGACTTCGCCGAGGACCTGGTCGCGTTCATGGACGGCGTGGGCATCGAGCGGGCGGTCCTGGTCGGCGGGTCGAGCGGCGGGGTGCAGGCCCGTATCGTCGCGGGCCGCCGACCGGACCGGGTGGCGGGCCTCGTCCTGCTCGGCGTCCCGGCCACCCTCGCCGACAAGCCGCAGGTCGTCCAGTTCTGGAACAGAGTGAGGGAGTTGCGGGATCCGGTGGATCCCGCACTCGCGGCGGAGCTCACCGACGGCCTGACCGCGACCCCCATGGGACGCGGCTTCCTGAAGACCGTCGTCGACGAGAACCTCAAAGTCCCGGCCCACGTCTGGCGCGAGACCCTGCGCGGCCTCCTCGAGACCGACCTCCGGGCCACCCTCTCCGGCATCCTCGTCCCCACGCTGGTCGTCTGGGGCGACAAGGACCCCCTCCTGACCCGCGAGGACCAGCGGACGATCCTCGACGCGATCCCCGACTCCCGCCTCCTCGTCTACGAAGGCGTGGGCCACCTCGCGTACTGGGAGGCTCCCGAGCGTGTGCTCCGCGACCTGGCGGACTTCCTGGCCGACCGAGCGTGAGGCCCGGAGGCCAGTGCCGGTCCGCGGCCTTTCCGGGTCTGCGGACCCGATCTCTTGGGCGGTTCGAGTGATGGCATGTCCTTCCCCCTGCCCTTGGGCTGCGCACAGGCCGGCACGATTCAGTTGGCGGACACGTTTCGCTGCTGCTCGATCCGTGAGAGCTCCCGGTCGGCGACGTCCTGCGGATAGAACTGCCGGGCCCAGCGCCGGAACGGGCCGATGGGACCGTCGCCCTGGGCCAGTCGCGGGCGCTGCTCGTACTGCTTGTGGCTCCAGATGGGGAAATCGGCGGCCGTGAAGTCGCAGCTGGACCGGAACAGCGGACGTTCCAGCAGGCGCGCGGCCGTGCGGCTCACCGCCCGGGCGAGGGGGCGCGGCAGTCGGGAGGGTTCGGCCAGGGCGATGCGGTTCGACTGCCTGAGCTGCATCCGGTTGGGCGCGATCGCGGTGGGCATGATCATCGTGCACATCGTGAGTCCGAACCGCGCCGTGTGGATGTCGGCGTGAAGGCAGCTGAGGCCGTACCCGTCGACCTCGACCGTGACGTCGAACTCGCCGATCACCGGAGCACTCTCGCGCACCCGCATCGATACGTGGAATTCCTTGTCGCGATAGGCGACGGGGGCGCCCAGACCGGCCTCGACCCAGCCGTGCAGCGTGGCGAAATGCCCGATGTCCACCGAGTTCTCGATGACCTCCTGGGCGTTGCCCGCCATTTCCCACGCGGCTTGCCGAGCGGGCCGGTGGCCGATCGCGTGCCAGCCGGGGATCTCCCAGTCCGGCTGCCGGCCGTCCTCGTGCCGCCAGACGAAGACGGCACCGTTGACCTCGTGCACCGGCAGCCGGGCCAGGGGCGCCTTCGGGGGTGGTGTGCCGTATCCCGTACGCACGCAGGAGCCGTCGGGGCCGAACGCGAACAGGTGGAAAGGGCACACGAGGTCGTTCCCGTCGAGCTCCGCCAGGCCGAGATGGGCACCGAGATGCGGGCAGTAGGGGCGGATGGCCCGGACATCACCGGTGCGCAGGCGGTAGAGGACCACGTCCTCACCCATGAGGGGTCGGGTCAGAACAGCTCCGGGTTTCAGTTCGTCGGAGAAGGCCAGCGCCGACCAGCCGCTCGGGTAGGGCAGGCCGGGAGCTCCCGCCACGTCGGCCGGGGTCGGACCCTCACTGATCGTGCGTCCGCGTGTGCGTGTCGATCCCATGCGATTCTCCTGAATCGGTGTGGCGGCCTTCGGCTTTCACGCGGGCGTCGTGTCCCGGACGGGCGAAACGCGGCCGCGCAGGTGGTGGGTGAGTGCGAGGCGTCGCAGGGCGGCGAGGAGACGCTCGCCGAGGACGTTGCCGACGATCAGGGTCTCGGTCGTGCGGGCGGGGTCGGTGCGGCGGTCGAGGCCGTCGACATCGCTCGCCGCCACCGTGTCGGCGGCGCGCGCGTACGTGTCCAGCCGCTCGGCGAAGTCCTGGCGGCCGAGCTGGAACAGGGCGGCCAGGACCTCGGCGGCGGCCTCGACCGCGGGGTCGCCGGGGGAGACGAGCCAGCCCTGCCGCCGGACCAGCGCGAGGACCTCGTTCGTGGCGTGGGCGTCCGTGCCCCGTCGGATGGTGCCGGGGGCGGGCTGCTGGGCCACCCGCGGCAGGTGATCCGGGCCGGTGTCGCCGCTGGTCAACGCCGCGAGGACGTCTCCGATCGCCGCCAGGGAGAGGCCGCCGATGTCGAGGAGGGCGCGGATGAGCCGAAGACGGTGAAGGTGCCCTGGGCCGTACTGGGCCTGATTGGTGTGCGTACGGACTCCGGGGCTCAACAGCCCTTCCCGGAGGTAGTACTTGATGGTGGGCGCGGGTACGCCACTGGTGCGGCTGAGCTCCGAGAGGCGCATGGATCTCCTGACGTGGGACTGCGCTCCAGTGATCCAGCAGGTCCTTGGTGTTCGTGCTGGTCAGCGGGGACGATGCGGAGTTTAGGGGTCTGACGGTCCGTCAGGCGCACTCTCGGTGAGGGTCCCCCCGATCGTGTGGATCCGGCACCGGAGTGGACGGGCTCTCGCCGGTGGTCCGGAGCGGGGTCACGGGCCGCCCGTGCCCGGTGCCGGGCCGGACGAAGGCGACCTGCGAGGGGTGCCCGCCCCGGTCAACGCCCGTCGACCCCGTGACCCTTTCGGCGTTCACTCCGCGTCAACATGCATGGGATGCGTTCTGTGTGCAATAGATTACTCAGCGCAATCATCGCTGCCTCTGGGGGGTGCACGAGCGCCTCGGCAGTCTCTGACGTCGTCGGGACACCCGGCCGCCCGTCGCCAACGGCGGGCGGTCCCGCTTGTCCGCAACGCCGCGCACCGGACCACGACCTCACGGATTTCGACATGACAGACACGGGGAACGCCATCAGTCGCGACAAGATCGCAGTCATCGGGATCGGCTGCCGGTTTCCGGGCAGCGCGTCCAACTACCGGACCTTCTGGCAGAACCTGATCGACGGCAGGGACTGCATCACACCGACACCGGCCGACCGGTACGACGTCACGACGCTCGGCAGCCGGGACAAGACCAAGCCCGGGCGGCTGGTCGGCGGTCGTGGCGGCTACATCGACGGCTTCGACGAGTTCGATCCGGCGTTCTTCGGCATCAGCCCGCGCGAGGCGGAGCACATGGATCCGCAGCAGCGCAAACTCCTCGAGGTGGTGTGGGAGGCCCTGGAGGACGGTGGGCAGAAGCCGGCGGAACTGGCGGGCCGTGACGTCGGCGTGTTCGTCGGCGCGTTCACCCTCGACTACAAGATCCTGCAGTTCGCCGACCTCGGCTTCGACACGCTGGCCGCGCACACCGCCACCGGCACCATGATGACGATGGTGTCGAACCGCGTCTCGCACTGCTTAGACTTCCGCGGTCCCAGCCTCTCCATCGACACCGCGTGCAGCTCGTCACTGGTGGCCGTGGACCTGGCGTGTCGGAGCCTGCTACGCGGCGAGAGCGGCCTCGCGCTCGCCGGAGGCACGCTGCTGCACATGGCGCCGCAGTACACCATCGCCGAGACCAAGGGCGGCTTCCTGTCACCCGACGGCCGGTCGTGCACCTTCGACGCCTCGGCCAACGGCTATGTGCGCGCCGAGGGCGTCGGCATGGTCGCGCTCAAGCGGCTGGCCGACGCCGAGCGCGACGGCGACCCGGTCCACGCGGTGATCATCGGCAGCGGCGTCAACCAGGACGGTCGTACCAACGGCATCACCGTGCCCAACGCGGACGCACAGGTGGCGCTCATCGAGCGGGTCTGCGCCGAGGCGGGCGTCGCACCCGGCGACCTGCAGTACGTCGAGGCGCACGGCACCTCGACACCGGTCGGCGACCCGATCGAGGCGGCCGCGCTCGGCCGCGCCCTGTCGATCGGGCGGAAGCCGGGCGCCAGGTGCTACGTCGGCTCGGTCAAGACCAATATCGGGCACACCGAATCGGCCGCGGGTATCGCCGGACTGATCAAGACCGTCCTGAGCCTCAAGCACCGCACCATCCCGCCGCACATCAACCTGACGCGGATCAACCCCGCCATCGACCTGGCGTCCATGCCCTACGAGATCCCGACCCGGCCGGTCGACTGGCCCGAGCACGACGGGCCCGCGCGCGCCGGAGTGAACGCGTTCGGCTTCGGCGGCACCAACGCGCACGTGGTACTGGAGGAGGCGCCGAAGACGGTGGTACGCCACGGGGCGGGCCCGTCCGGTGCCGACCGGTCCGCGGCCGACCTCTCCGGGGCTCCGGCGGCCCCGGCCCTGACCATCCTGCCGCTGACCGCACGGGACCCGGCCGTCCTGCCCCGCCTGGCGGAGGGCATCCGACAGGAGCTCGCGGGCGTCGGCGCCGAGGGGACGCCCGTCGCGCTGTCCGACCTGGGCCACACGCTGGCGCACCGCCGCCAGCACCTGGAGTCGCGGCTGTCCGTCGTGTACTCCTCACGGGCGTCGCTGGAGGAAGCCCTGGAGGCGTACGGGCGGGGGGAGGATCATCCCCGCGTGCTCGTGGGCCAGGAGCGTGATGCCGTAGGACGTCGCCTGGTCTGGGTGTTCACCGGCATGGGGCCGCAGTGGTGGGCGATGGGGCGCGAGCTGTTCGAGAGCGAGCCGGTCTACCGGGAGGCGGTCGAGCGCTGCGACCGCGAGATCGCCAAGCTCACCGGCTGGTCCCTGGTCGAGGAACTCGCCGCCGACGAGGCCGACTCGAGGATGGACGAGACCTGGCTGGCGCAGCCGGCCAACTTCGCCGTGCAGGTCGGCCTGGCGGCACTGTGGCGTAGCTACGGGGTACGTCCCGACGCCGTCGTCGGACACAGCACCGGCGAGGTCGCGGCGTTCTACGAAGCGGGTGTCTACAGTCTTGAGGACGCGGTCGCGGTCGTCGTCCACCGCAGTCGTCTCCAGCAGCGGCTGACCGGCACCGGCACCATGCTCGCGGTGAACCTGCCCGCGGCGGAGGCAGCCCGCCGCGTGCGGCCGTACGGCGACCGGGTGTCGCTGGCCGCGTCCAACAGCCCGGGCTCTGTCACGCTCTCCGGGGATCAGGACGCGCTTCAGGAGCTGGCCGACGAACTCGGCGCCGAGCAGGTCTTCGCCAGGTTCCTCTCCGTGCGGGTGCCGTACCACAGCGCGCGGATGGACCCGATCAAGGGCGATCTGCTGTCCTCACTCGCGGATCTCAAGCCGCGCGCGGCACAGGTGCCGCTGTACCTGACCGGCCGGGAGGGCACCGCCCACGGCACCGAACTGGACGCCGACTACTGGTGGGAGAACGTCCGGGGCAGCGTGCACTTCCGCGCGGCCGTCGACCGCCTGGCCGACGACGGCTACAGCATGTTCCTGGAGATCGGCCCGCACCCCGTCCTCGGCCACGCGATCCAGGAGTGCCTCTCCGCCCGGAACGTCGAGGGCCGTACGCTGCCGTCGATCCGCCGCCGGGAGGACGAGCCGGAGCGGTTCATGAGGTCGCTGGCCGCGCTGCACACCATGGGCGTCGACATCGCGTGGGACGTACTGCAGCCCACCGGACGACCGGTGACGCTGCCGCCCTACCCCTGGAAGCGGGACCGCCACTGGACGGAGCCCGACTCGGTGCGCCGGATCCGGCTCGGTCGGCGGGACCACCCGCTGCTGGGCCGCCGCACGGCCCATGCCGAACCCACGTGGGAAGCGACGCTCGACGTCGAGACGATGCCGTACCTGAGCGATCACCGCATCCAGGGGAGCGTGGTGTTCCCCGCGGCCGGGTACGTGGAGATGGCCGCGCAGGCGGTGCGGGCGATGACCGGGGGCACCGAGGCGGTCCTGGGCGACATCGAGCTGCGCAAGGCGCTGTTCCTGTCCGACGACGAAGCCGCCACGGTACAGCTGTCCTTCTCCTCCGAGGGCGCCGGGTTCACCATCGCGAGCGTGACGGGCGACGGCCGGGACCCGGCCCTGCACGCGACCGGGGTGGTACGTACGGGGCAGCGCCGTCGCGACGGCGGGACACTCGACGCCGACGCGGTCCGGGCACGCACCACCCGCCGTCTCGGCAGCGCCGACTGCTACGCGGAGCTGGCCGCCGCGGGGTACCACTACGGGCCCGCGTTCCAGGGGATCGAGGAGGTGTGGACCGGCCCCGGCGAGGCGCTGGCCCGGATCCGTCCGCCCGAGCCCCTCGGAGACGACGCCGCGCACCACCATGTCCATCCGGCGCTCCTCGACGCCTGCTTCCAGACCCTGCTGACGCCGGGGCTGCCGGCCGACCCCTCGGAACCCCGGGGCACCGGAGTCGTGCTGCCGCTGTCCATCGAGGAGGTACGCGTCGAACCCGTCGGCGACCAGCCGCTGTGGGCGCACGCGACCGTCTCGCGACGCGGCGACGACGAGCTCGTCGGCGACATCGCCCTGTACTCCGACAGCGGCGTGCCGCTCGGCAGGATCGGCGGCTTCCGCGCGGCCGACATCGAGAA
This sequence comes from Streptomyces sp. NPDC006197, assembly GCF_040613865.1. NCBI lineage: Bacteria > Bacillati > Actinomycetota > Actinomycetes > Kitasatosporales > Streptomycetaceae > Streptomyces > Streptomyces sp. NPDC006197. The sequence goes on from NZ_JBEXSZ010000027.1 coordinate 39,512, forward strand.
GGCGGCGACCACGGTCGGCCTGGGCACGATCGACGGCTGGCTGGCCGATGTGACGTGGGTCGACCCGCCGCTCGACGCGGACGCGACCGAGAGCGCTGCCGCGGCACAGGGCACGGCCGGAACCGCCGGGACCGACGCCGCGCGGGACTGGCTGGTGTTCGCCGACGCGCAGGGTGTCGCCGACGAGCTCGCGGCCGCGGTGAGCGCGGCCGGCGGCCGCTGCCATCTGGTCCGCCCGGGCAGTGGCTACCGCAGGGCGAGCGAGGGCCGCCCCTGGACGGTCGCACCGGACTCCGCCGAGGACATGGCACGCCTGTTCACCGATCTGCGCGAGGACGGCGGGGCGCCGCCCCGCGACATCGCGCACCTGTGGAGCCTGGACCTGCCGTCGATCGACGGGCCCGACCGGCCCGCCTTCGACGGGCACACCGGCACCGGCGTCTACTCGCTGATCGCACTCGCCCAGGCCCTGCCACGCGAACAGCCCGACGCCAGGCTGCACATCGTCACCCGCGGCGCGCAGGCCGTGGCCGCCGAGGACGCGGTGGAGCCGCTGGGCGCGCCCGCCTGGGGCATCGGCCGCGTACTGCGTCACCAGGAGCTCACCGCCCACCGGGGCAAGCTCATCGACCTCGACCCGAACCGGTCGGACGACGCCGGGGACCGCCGGTCCGAGGCCGAGGCGCTGCTGCGCGAGATGACGGCCGACGACGAGGACGAGATCGCCCTGCGCGCCGGCCGCCGCCGCACCAGCCGGCTGACACCGGCCGCCGGCCTCACCCGTCCCCTGCCGCTGAGGCTGCGCGCCGACGGCAGCTATCTGGTGACCGGCGCCTTCGGGGCGCTCGGCCGGCTGCTGTGCCGGACCCTCGTCCGGCGCGGCGCGCGCCGACTGATCCTGATGAGCCGTACGGCCCTTCCCGAGCGCGACCGGTGGTGCGACCTCGACCCCGACACCCCGGCCGGGCGTCACGTGCGCTTCGTCAAGGAGCTGGAGGCACTCGGGGCCCACCCCGTCCTGGCACCGCTGGACATCACCGACGAGGCGGCGCTGACCGAATGGCTGGCCGGCCACCGGGCCGCCGGCTCGCCGCCGATCCGGGGCGTGTTCCACCTCGCCGGACAGGTACGCGACACGCTGGTACCGGAGATGGACCGGCAGGTCTTCGACTCCGTGTACGGCCCGAAGGTCGTCGGGGCCTACCTCCTGCACCACCTGCTGCGCGACGAACCGCTCGAACACTTCGTGCTGTTCGCGTCCGTCGCCTCGCTGCTCACCACCGCGGGACAGACCAACTACGCCGCCGGCAACGCCTTCCTGGACGCGCTCGCGCACCACCGTCGCGGCCGGGGACTGCCCGCGCTGAGCATCGACTGGGGCCCCTGGGCGACCGGGATGATCGAGGAACTCGGCCTTGTCGAGCACTACCGGGTGAGCCGCGGCATGACCTCGCTCTCCCCGGACACCGGCATGGCCGTGCTCGAACGCGTCATCGCTCAGGACCGCGCGCAGTTGCTCGTGGCCACGGTCGTCGACTGGCCGACGTTCCTCGCCTGGTACCCCTCCCCGCCGCGGCTGGTCACCGAACTGGCCGCCGCGGGCGCCGCGGGCGATCACCGCACGGACGGCGCGCACGGCAGCCTCGTCGAGACCCTCCGCGAGGCCGACGACGAGGAGCGGCGACGGCTGCTGACCGAGCGGTTCGCCGCGCTGGTGGCGGGCGTCCTGCGGGTGAACGCGCAGGACGTCGGCCCGGCGGACACCCTGGGCGCGATGGGACTGGACTCGCTGCTCGCGATGGAGCTGCGCGCCCGTATCCACGCGGAGCTGGGGATCGCCCTGCCGGTGGTGGCACTCCTCGGCAACGCGCCGGTCGCCGAACTGGTCGAGCAGGTGCACGCCGCACTGGCCGACCTGCTCGCCGGGGACCCGGCCGAGGGCGACGACGCCGCGGCGGTCGAGGTGTACGACGACGAGCTGCGGTATCCGCTGACCCAGAACCAGAAAGCGCTGTGGTTCCTCAAGCAGCTCAACCCGGACGGCTTCGCCTACAACATCGGCGGCGCGGTCGAGGTGCGCGTCGAGCTCGACCCCGAGCTGATGCGCGCCGCCTTCACCGCCATGATCGAGCGCCACCCCAGCCTGCGGGCCAACCTCGTCATGGACGACGGGCAGCCGGTGCAGCGGATCTCCACGGTGGCCACCCCCGACTTCGGCGCGTACGACGTGCGGGGGTGGGAGTGGGAGGACATCCGGCAGCTGATCATCCGCGAATACCGCAAGCCGTACGACCTCGAACGTGACCCGCTGGTCCGCTTCCGCCTCTTCCAGCGCGAGCCGGACCGCTGGGTGATCATGAAGGCCGTCCACCACGTCATCTCCGACGCCGTCTCGACCTTCACGTTCATCGAGGAGCTGCTCGCGGTCTACGAGGGGCTGCGACACGGCCGCCCCGCCGAGCTGCCTCCGGTGTCCGCGCGCTATCTCGACTTCCTCAACCGCCAGAACCGGTTCCTGGCCGGCCGCGACGCACGGCGGATGCTCGACTACTGGCGGGGCCACCTGCCCGACGAGGTGCCCGTCCTCAACCTGCCGACGGACAAGCCGCGCCCCGCCGTACAGTCCCACAACGGCGCGTCCGAGTTCTTCGTACTGGACGAAGAACTGAGCGCGCGCGTGCACGCCCTGGCGCGCGAGCACAACGCGACCGTGTTCATGGTCCTGCTGAGCGCCTACTACCTGCTGCTGCACCGCTACAGCGGACAGGACGACATCATCGTGGGCAGCCCCGTCACGGGCCGCACCCACGAGGAGTTCGCCTCCGTCTACGGGTACTTCGTCAACCCGCTGCCGCTCTACGTGAACCTGGCAGGCGAGCCGTCGACCGCCGAGCTCCTGTCACGGGTGCGCGACACCGTCCTCGGCGGCCTCGACAACCAGGAGTACCCGTTCGTCCTGCTGGTCGACAAGCTGGGTCTGCAGCACGATCCGAGCCGTTCGGCCGTGTTCCAGGCGATGTTCATCCTGCTCACCCACAAGGTCGCCACCGAACAGTACGGCTACCGCCTGGAGTACATCGAACTCCCCGAGGAGGAGGGGCAGTTCGACCTCACGCTGTCCGCTTACGAGGACGAGGCCGAGCGCCGCTTCCACTGCGTCTTCAAGTACAACACCGACCTCTTCGAGCCCGAGACGATGCGGCGGCTCTCCTCCCACTACGTCCATCTGCTCGACGGGCTGACCCGGGAGCCTTCCGCCCGTCCGGCCACCCGCCTCGCCATGCTCGCCCCCGGCGAGCGCGAGCACATCCTCCGCGAGTGGAGCGGGTCCGGGCGCCGTGCGGCCCACGACGTTCCGGTTCACGAACTGTTCCGCCGGGTCGCCGCCGCGCACCCGGACACGGTCGCCGTGTCGGCCCCCTCGGAGTCCGGCGCCACCCGCCGTCTCACGTACACCGAGATCGAACACCGCTCCCGCGCCCTCGCGCACCGACTGCGGGAGCTGGGGGTGGGCGAGGGCACCGTGGTCGCCGTGTGCCTGGACAAGTCGCCCGAGCTGATCGTCACCCTGCTCGCGGTGCTCCGGGCCGGCGGCGCGTACCTGCCGCTGGACCCCGCGTACCCCGCGGACCGCCTCGCCTACATGGTGGGCAACGCCGACGCCTCCCTCGCCGTCGTGGCGGACGAGGACGGACGCGGGCGGTTGGCCTCGGCGCCCGCCGAGGTGCTGACCCTGGACGAGCTGCACCGGCACGGGCCTCGCGCCGACGCGCCGCTCGACGTCACGGTCGGCCCCGACGCCCCCGCCTATGTCATCCACACCTCCGGCTCCACCGGACGGCCCAAGGCCGTCCGGGTCAGCCATCGCAATCTGGCCTCCGCCTACAGCGGATGGCGCGAGGAGTACCGCCTCGACCAGGACGTGCGGGTCCATCTCCAGCTGGCCAACCCCTCGTTCGACGTATTCACCGGCGATCTGGTCCGCGCCCTCTGCTCCGGCGGCACGCTGGTCCTGATCGGCCGCGAGCTGTTGTTCGACACGGCCCGCCTGTACGAGACGATGCGGGCGGAGCGGGTCGACTGCGGCGAGTTCGTGCCGGCGGTGGTGGTCGGACTGATGAACCACTGCGAACGCGAGGGCGTGCGGCTCGACTTCATGCGGCTGCTGATCGTCGGCTCCGACGCCTGGAAGGTCGAGGAGTACGAGCGCCTGCGAGCCCTGTGCGGCCCGCGGACACGCCTGGTCAACTCCTACGGAGTCACCGAGGCCACCATCGACAGCAGCTACTTCGAAGGCCCTGCCGACGGTCTGGAGCCCAGCCGGATGGTGCCCATCGGGCGGCCCTTCCCGAACAGCGACCTCTACATCCTGGACGGGTACGGCGAGCCCGTGCCGGCGGGCGTGCCGGGCGAACTGTGGATCGGCGGAGAGGGCGTCGCGCTCGGCTACGCGGGCGATCCGGAACAGACCGCACAGCGCTTCGCCACGCTGGCGCTGAACGGCGAGCCCGACGCCGAACCGGTACGGGTCTACCGCACCGGCGACCTCGCGCGCTGGGACGCCGGCGGTGGTGTGCAGCTGCTCAGCCGCCTCGACTCGCAGATCAAGGTCCGCGGCCACCGCGTCGAGCCCGGCGAGATCGAGTCGCAGCTGGCGCTCTGCCCCGGAGTGGCGCGGTCGGTGGTGACGGTACGTGCCGACATGCGGGGAGAGCCGGTTCTGTGCGCCTACTGCGTCCCCGAGGCCGGTGCGGAGCTGGACCAGCGCGAGCTGCGGCGTCATCTCGCCGGCTGTCTGCCGACGTTCATGATCCCGTCGTACTTCGTCCAGCTGCCCGCCCTGCCGCTGTCCGCGAACGGCAAGATCGATCAGGCCGCCCTGCCGGCGCCGCGAGCCGGCGGCGACGACGCCCACGAGCCCCCGGTGACCGACCACGAGCTCCGGATGGCCGAGCAGTGGAAGGCCGTTCTCGGCCTGGAGCGCGTCGGCCTGCAGGACGACTTCTTCGAGGTCGGCGGCAGCTCGATCAAGCTGATCGAGCTGATTCACCGCCTCCAGACCGAGTTCGGCGTCCCGATCCCCGTCAGCCATCTCTTCAAGATCACCACTCTGCAGGGCATGGCCTGGACGGTGGAGCAGATCGCCACGGGCCGGATCGCCGGCACGCAGCCCTACCTGCGGTTCAACGGCGGCGACGGGCCCCAGCTCTTCTGCTTCCCGCCGGCCGGAGGCCACGGCCTGGTCTACCGCCAGTTCGCCGCACATCTGCCGGAGTACCGGATCACCGCGTTCAACTACCTGCCGGACGACGACAAGACCGAGCGCTACGCCGACCTGGTCGAGTCACTCCAGGCCGAGGGGCCCTGCACCCTGCTCGGCTACTCGCTCGGTGGCAACGTCGCCTTCGAGGTGGCCGGGGAGCTGGAGCGGCGCGGACGCGAGGTGTCGCACGTGGTCGTCGTGGACTCGTACCGCATCTCGGAGACGTTCAGCCTCGCCGACGAGCACCTCGAAGCCTTCGAGCGGGAGCTCGGCGAGCACCTGCGCAAGCACACCGGGTCGGAGACCGTCACGAAGGAGACGCTCGACCAGGCCAGGGAGTACATCGACTTCTGCGGCCGCACCCCGAACCTCGGAGCGGTCACGGCCCCGGTCAGCGTGATCTCCGACGAACAGAAGGCCGAGCTGTACGCCGTCGGCCACGAGGGCTCCTGGCACGGCAGCTCCACCACCCGCACGGCGGTCGTCCAGGGCTCCGGTGCGCACGCCGACATGCTCGACCCGGACCACCTGGAGCTCAACACCCGCCTGGTGCGGAACCTTCTGAAGGGAACCGGGTCAAATGCCTCGTGACGCCTCTATGCTCCCGCCGCCGGACTCCAGCCGACAGGAAAGGTCGGCACCCCCCGTGCGCACGCGGAGCGAGCCGCTCGTGTACCCCTTCGAGCGGGGCGCCGGACTCGCGGTTCCCCCCGTCTACGCGGAGTTGCGTGATCAGCCGCTGGCGCGGGTCCGGATGGCCTACGGGGAGGACGCCTGGCTGGCCACCCGGTACGCCGACGTGAAGACGGTGCTTTCGGACCCCCGCTTCAGCCGGGCCGGAGCCGTGGGGCGGGACCAGCCGCGGATGGAGGTGATGGTCCGGGACTACGGCGGGCTGATCTCCCACGACGCGCCCGAGCACACGAGGCTGCGCGGCCTGATGGCCAAGGAGTTCAGCGCGCGCCGGATCGAGCGGCTGCGCGCCCGCGCGCGCGAGGTCGCCGAGGAACTCCTCGACGGCATCGTGGAGTCGGGCCCGACGGTCGACCTGTTCGAGCGGTTCGCCACGCCCTTGCCGACGACCCTCAACTGCGAGCTGCTCGGAGTACCTCTCGAGTACAGCCGTTTCTGGGCTTGGGCGGAGGCCGAGGCGTCCGGGGTCGCACCCGGCGCGGACCCCGGCGAGCTGGCCGCGGCGTTCTTCTCCCAGGTGGCCGCACTGGTCGAACTGCGCCGCGGGGATCCGGGCGACGACGTGTTGAGCTCGCTCGTGCGGGCCTGTGACGAGGACGGCCGGATCACGCAGGACGAGCTGCGGGTCCTGGCGGCCGACCTTCTCCTCGCGGGCTTCGCCACCATCGCCGGCCAGATCGCGGCCTCCCTCTACCACCTGCTGATCCGCCCCGGCGAACTGTCGCGGCTGCGTGAGCGGCCGGAGCTGATCCCCCGGGCCGCCGAGGAGCTGTTGCGGTACGTGCACCTCGACGACTTCATCCTCCCGCGCTACGCCACGGAGGACATCATGCTGGGCGGGGTCCTCGTCAGCGCCGGTGAACCCGTCCTCGTCTCGCCGGCGGCCGCCAACAGGGACCCGTCGGTCTTCCCCGACGCCGACGACCTCGTGCTCGACCGCACCGGCGCCCCGCACCTCGGCTTCGGGCACGGCGCGCACTTCTGCCTCGGGGCCCACCTGGCGCGGCTCGAACTGCAGGTGGCCCTGGAGACGGCGCTGCGACGCCTGCCCGGACTGAGACTCGCCGTCCCCGAGGACGAACTGCGCTGGAAGACGGGGGGCATCGTCGGCAGCCTCGTCGACCTGCCCGTCACCTTCGACCGGCCCACCGGCGTGACGGGTGACGCGTGACGGCTGACACCGAGCAGGACTGGGACACCCGCGATCGCGCTCCGGGCAGCAAGCCCCGGGTCCTCATCATCGGCGCGGGTGTCGGCGGACTGTCGACCGGCTGCTACGCGCAGATGAGCGGGGCGCGGACCCGCATCCTGGAGAAGCACGTCCTGCCCGGAGGCTGCTGCACGGCCTGGGCGCGGGACGACTACCTCTTCGACTACTGCATCGAGTGGCTGATCGGTACGGGTTCGGACAACGAGGCCGCCACGATCTGGCGTGAGCTCGGCGCGCTCGACGGCAAGACGATCACGAACTTCGACACGTTCAACACCGTGGTCGGAGAGGACGGCCGGTCGGTCACGTTCTACAACGATCCCGACCGGCTCGAGCGGCACCTGCTGGAGATCTCGCCGGCCGACGCACGCCTGATCCGGTCCTTCTGCCGGGATCTGAGACGGTTCATCGACATCAACCTGTACCCGTTCCTGACCGCGCCGCCCCTGCGGTCGGTACGTGAGCGGCTCAGCCTGCTCCGTACCGTCCTGCCCGCCTTCCGGCTGTTCTGGCGCACCGCCGCCACCTCCATGGAGTCCTTCTGCGGCAAGTTCCAGGACCCGCTGCTGCGCCGGGCGTTCCCCTTCATCTTCTACCAGGACCACGAGGTCTTCCCGCTGCTGCCGTACCTCTTCAACATGGCGGGCGCGTACCACGGCAACGCCGGTTTTCCACAGGGCGGGTCCCTGGGACTGTCACGCTCCATCGAGGAGCGGTACACCTCGCTGGGCGGCCGGATCGACTACCGGGCGCGGGCGGAGCGCATTCTCGTCGAGGACGGCCGTGCGGTGGGCGTGGAACTCAGGAACGGAAGACGGCACTACGCCGAGCACATCGTCTCGGCCTGTGACGGCCGCACCACGATCTACGGGCTGCTGGACGGGAAGTACACCAACCCCACCATCGACACGCTCTACACCGAGATGCTGCACGAGCCGGAACTCGTCTACCCGGGCGTGGTCTCCGCGTTCGTCGGCCTGACCGGCGACGTGGACCCCGCCACCCCGCACAGCACCACCTATCTGCTGTCGCCGCAGGACAGCACGGAACTCCCGGCCGTGCGGCAGAACAGCATGGTCGTGCAGATGCGGTCGCGTTACTGCGACTCCTTCGCGCCACCGGGCAAGACGGTCATCCACTGCACGTACTTCAGCGACTTCGCCTACTGGAAGACGCTGCGCGGCTCCGACCGGAAGGAGTACCGGGCGCGCAAGCGCGAGGTCGCCGACTTCGTCCGGGGCTTCCTGGAGCGGCACCATCCGGGCATCACGGAGCGCATCGAGGTGATCGACGTGGCCTCACCCGCCACGATGCTGCGCTACACCGGCAACCACAACGGCAGCATCCTCGCCTGGAAGGCCTTCACGAAGGCCGAGGACCTGACGACCAAGCTGGTCAACAAGGACCGTATGCGGCTGCCGGGCCTGCGCGGTTTCTCCATGACCGGTCAGTGGGTCGGCGGTGGCGGCCTGATCCGTACCGCGTCCGCGGGCCGTTTCGCGGTCCAGTACCTGTGCGAGGAGCTCGGCCTTGAGTTCACGGCCTGGGACAGCCCCGGTGCCGGGCCCTGGCACCGCGGAAAGCTGGGCCGGCTGCCCCGACTGGACACCAGGCCCGTGGGCCGGCCGGCCCACGGGCAGACGTGAGGAGGGCGTCGGCGATGCCACGGTCCCAGCAGGACAGACAGTCCATGATCATCATCGGTGGCGGCCTCGGTGGCCTGTCCACCGGCTGCTACGCGCAGATGAACGGGTACCGGAGCCGGATCTTCGAGATGCACGAGATCCCCGGCGGCTGCTGCACCGCCTGGGACCGAGGCGACTTCACGTTCGACTGCTGCGTCAGCTGGCTGCTCGGGAACGGGCCCGGCAACGAGATGCACCAGATCTGGCTCGAACTCGGCGCACTGCAGGGCAAGGAGATGCGGCACTTCGACGTCTTCAACATCGTCCGCGGCCGGGACGGCAGAGCCGTGTACTTCTACTCCGACCCGGACCGGCTTGAGGAGCACCTGCTCTCCCTCTCGCCGGCCGACGCCAGACTGATCCGGGACTTCTGCGCGGGCCTGCGCAGCTTCCGCAAGTGCCTGGCCGTCTACCCCTTCCTCAAGCCGGTCGGTCTGATGGGGCGCCTTGAGCGCTGGCGCATGCTGGCGTCGTTCGTGCCCTATTTCAACGTCATCCGCAAGTCGATCACGGTGCTGATGACGGACTACTCGGCGAGGTTCAAGGACCCGCTGCTGCGAGAGGCGTTCAATTTCATCCTCTACGAGAAGCACCCGGCCTTTCCCGTGCTGCCGTTCTACTTCCAGCTGGCCTCGCACGCGAACCGGTCCGCCGGCGTGCCCGAGGGCGGTTCGCTCGGCCTCTCCACCTCGATCGAGCAGCGCTACCGGCGGCTCGGCGGTGAGATCACCTACAACGCCAAGGTCGAGGAGGTGCTCGTCGAGGACGACCGCGCGGTGGGCGTACGGCTCAGCGACGGACGCGAGTTCCGCTCCGACATCGTGGTCTCCGCCTGCGACGGCCATACGACGGTGATGAAGCTGCTGGGGGGCCGCTACCTCGACGAGACGTACCGGAAGCTCTACACCCGCACCATCGAGGAGCCGGGCATGGTGTTCCCCGGCTACGTCATGCTGTTCCTCGGCCTCAGCCGGCCCTTCCCGCAGGGCGATCCGTGCACCACCCACCTGCTGGACGATCAGATGGCGTCGAAGCTGACGGGCATGCGCCACCCCAGCCTCAACGTGCAGTTCCGCAGCACGCATTACCCGGAACTGTCCCCCGAGGAGACGACGGTCGTCTACGCCACCTACTTCGCCGACGCCGCCCCCTGGCGTGCCCTGAACGCCGGAGAGCCGGAGCAGCGCACTCGCCGGCACCAGGGGAAGACCGTGCACACGGGTCCGCTGCGGCACGGGCGCGAGTACTACACGGCCAAACGCGAGGTGCGCGACGCCCTGGTGACGTTCCTGGACGAGCGGTTCCCGGGGCTGCGGGACGCGATCGCCGTGCGGGACCTGTCGACCCCCCTCACCCAGGTCCGCTACACGGGCAACTACGACGGGACGGTTCTCGGCTGGCAGCCCTTCGTGGAGAGCGGCGAGACCCTGGAGGAACAGATCAAGAAGAACGGGCCGGCCCTTCCCGGCCTGGAGAACTTCTACCTCTCCGGTGTGTGGGCCACCACCGGCGGCCTCATCCGCGCCGCCGCGGCGGGCCGCCACGTCATGCAGTTCGTCTGCCGGGACGACGGCAGGCCGTTCACCGCCGACGTCGACACCAGCGCACCGCCCCCGACGCACGTCGTCATCCCCGTGGGCGAGCGGCCGCCGACCGTGGCCGCCCCCGCGGAACCCTCAGCCATCACGCACTCGGTCCATCGCATCACAGACAAGGCACGCACATGAAGCTTGAGAAATGGGTGGTACGGGAGCACGCCGAGGGCGTGCCCGACGTCAACAGGGTCTACGAGAAGGTGGTCGAGGAGTTCGACGTCACGCTCAAGGACGACGAGATGCTGCTCAAGACCCGGTACGTCTCGGTCGACCCCTTCCTGAACGGACTCACGCAGGTGACCCCGCTGGGCCATCACGCGCCCGGCATGTCGATCATGGAGGTGCTCGACGCCGGGCCCGACGCCTCCTTCCGGCCCGGTGACCTGGTGGAGGGGTTCGGCGGCTGGCGCACCCATGTCGTCAGCGACGGCAGCCCCTACGTGTGGGACACGGGCTCCTTCGAGTTCGACGTCTCCCCCTTCCGCAAGCTGCATACGGAGCGCTACGACCATGAGCTGCCGCTCACGACGGCGCTGGGCGTCATGGGGATTCCCGGGCTGACCGCCTGGGGGACGATGACGAAGTTCTTCACGGTCGAGCCCGGCGACACGGTCGTGGTCAGCGGTGCGACCGGCGCCATCGGAACCCTGGTCGGGCAGCTGGCCAAGCGCGCCGGCGCCCGCGTGGTCGGCACCACCGGCACCCCGGAGAAGGCGGAGTACCTCACCGGCCTCGGCTTCGACGAGGTGATCGTCTACCGACAGGGCGACGACGCCGACACGGTGTACCCGGCACTGCGCCGGGCCGCGCCGGACGGCGTCGACAAGTACTTCGACAACATGGGCGGCACCTTCACCGACGCGGTGTTCACCATGCTCAACCGGTACAGCCAGGTGGCGGTTTCGTGGCAGTGGGAGACCACGGTCGGGGGAGACCGGGTCGGCCCGCGCCTGCTGGAACACATCATGCGACCCCGCACCACGATCCGCGGCATCTACGCGCAGGACTGGTACACCGAGGAGGACTTCGCCGCCCTTCACGAGGAACTGGGCGGCATGATCCGGCGCGGCGAGGTCAGGTACGACCAGACCGTCCATCAGGGTTTCGACAGCATCCCCGAGGCCTACCAGGGCCTCTACAGGAACAGGGCGGCGAGCCGCGGGAAGCTGCTCGTCGAGGTGTGACCCTCACCCGCTCGGGTCGGTGGACGGCACGCATTCGAAGAGGTGGTGTCCACCGGCCAGCCGCTCGACGGCGACGGGGTCGAAGCCCGACCGCCGAAGGAGCCGGCGCAGGTCGCTCTCCCCGAAACCCCCGATGTCCTTCCCGCACATCACCATCTGGAAGAGCACATGGGGGGCGTCGGACTCCTGGTCCAGCAGAGGCTCCACCACGAGCAGCCGGGGCGGGGCCAGGCCGGGCTCACGCGCTTCGGCGGTGCGGCGCATCGCCCGGCCGACGGCGGTCAGGAGACGCACGCACGTCTCCGGCGACCAGTCGTGGAGCACGTTCTTCAGCAGGTACCGGTCGCCGCCCTCCGGCACCTCCTCGAAGATGTCCGCGGGGTGGAAGGTGACGCGTTCGGCGATCCTGTGACCGGCGGACGCGCGCAGGGCCTCCCCACCCCTCGCGCACACGCTCGCGCGGTCGACGCAGACTCCGGTCAGGTGCGGGTGGTCGGCGAGGATCCCGGCGAGCATCGTGCCGTCGCCGCCACCGACGTCCACCACCGTGTTCACGGAGGAGAAGTCGTGGCGTCGCACCAGTTCCGCCACCATCGGCCGGGCCAGCTCGGACATCGCGCCGTCGAAGATCCGCCCGGCCTCCGGATCCCGCTCCAGGTACTCGTAGAGCGGCACACCGAACACCTCCCGGAAACCGGACTCCCCGGTCCGGACGGTGTGCGGCAGCGCGCCGAAGGCGTCGTCGTACGTCTCGGCCATCAGGATGCAGAAGTTGCGCAGGGACCGCGGGTGGTCACCGCGCAGCGCCGCGAACGCCTCGGTGACCCCGAAGGAACCGTCCTCGTCCCGCTCGACGACGCCGCCGAGGCCGAGCACCTGCAGGAGCCGCAGCATCACGTCAGGGTCCGAGCCGGTGCGCTTCGCGAGGTCGTGGTGGGGCAGCCGGCCACCGTCCAGGACGTCCGCGATGCCGAGTCTGGCGGCCGTCGCGAGTGCTCTCGAAAAGCAACCGCCCGCGGCGAGCCGCGCGATCTCCATCTGGTTCGGTAGCGGTTCCATGGACGCCATCGCCTTTCCTCGGGTATCGGTCGTCGACCGGTGGCCGGGCCGGACGCGGCCCTGCGACCACCAGGCGCATTCCGCCCAACGAGCAGGCGTCGCCGGAGAAACGGCACCACGTAGCCGAAGCACCGCCGGGCACCAGGAGGTCGCCCTCGCCGAGGCTGCGTGAGCTCACGGAGGCTGCTTGAGCCCACGCCGTCATCGCGCAGCGCCGCAACCTCGGCAAGGTCTCTTCGGTCCCTGAACGCTTCCTGTGGGATCAGTCCCGCGGCGCGATGCGCTCCCCCGTACCGGCCAGCCGAACGGTGATGGCTTCGGTGGGGCACAGTTCCGCCACTTCGACGAGGTGCTCCCGGGCGGCTCCTGGGGCCGTTGCAGTGCGGGAGCGCGCGTGGCCGTCGTCCAGGGCCAGGTAGGCCGGGGCCGCCATCACGCACTGGCCGCTGGCGGCGCAGGCCCAGGGGTCCACATGAACGGTCAGCTCGCCGGAAGCTTCCGGGGCGAAGTCGGGGGCGTCCGGGGACACGTCCGCTGTCTCGCCCTGAGGCACGTCGGCGGTCACCAGGTGACCTCCAGCCGCAGCGGACTGCGGGTCAGACCGCCCCGACGCCATTCGATCTCCTCCACCGGACCGGCCAGGCTGAGCCCCGGCCACCGGTGGGCGAGGCGGTGCAGAGCGAGCTGCATCGTCATCCGGGCCGTCCAGGCGCCCATGCAGTGGTGAGGGCCCGCGCCGAAGGCGAGGCTCGGGGCGGGGAGGGGGCTGAAGAGGCCGTCCGTGCTGGCACGGAGGTCCGGCGGATACACCTCCGGGTCCGTCCCGGCCGCCATGACATCCGCGACCAGCACGTCGCCCGCGGCGACGGTGACGCCGCCGATCTCGACTTCCGCCGTCGCCCGGCGCTGCAGCCCGGCGCCCTCGACGACATCTGCGCGGGGAACGAACCGCAGAAGGTTCTCCACCAGGGGTTCGGCCTTGTCCTCGTCCTGCTCGGCGAGCCGTTGCCATGCCTCCGGGGCCTCGTCGAGCAGATAGAGGAGGCCGTTGCCCAGGGCTGACTGGGTCGTCTCCAGCCCTGCCACCACCAGCGTTCGGGCCAGCGAGACGAGCTGGGATTCGCTGACGTCGGGAGACTCGTCCGCCGCCGCGATCAAGCCGCTGATCAGGTCGTCACCGGGGTGGCGGCGGCGTGTGGCGAACAGCCTGGCCAGGAAGGAGTGGAACGCGACCAGGGCGTCCCGCGCCTCCTCGGGGGTGGAGGTGCCGTAGGAGAAGGCCATGCCGCTCCAGCGGTACATCTCGGCGTGATCCTGGCCCTCCAGGCCCATCAGGCGACTGATCACCAAGGCGGGCAGCGGTCGGGCGTAGCCCGCGATGAGATCTACCGGCGGCCGCCGGCGGGCCATTTCGTCCAGCAGCTCTTCGACCACCGAGGCGATCCACGGGCGCCAGCGGGCGATGGCCCGGGGGGTGAACGACCGCTGCGCGGTCTGACGCAGCCGACGGTGCTCCGCACCGTCGAGGTGGATCAGCGCTTGTGGGTCTTCCCGGGCGATCGCGACCTCGGGAAGGGGCGGGGCGTCGGGAGCGAGCAGCGACGACCGCCCGATCCTGGGGTCGGTGAGCACCTGGCGCACATCGGCGTGGCAGGTCACCAGCCACACCGAGTGGCCGGTGGTCAACCGCTCCAGCCGGGGCGGCCCAGGCGTACGCAGGGCCGTCCGGTGCATGGGGGGCAGGGGGCAGGAAGGGGCGGGGGGAAGGTCGTTCACAGGCATCCAGACACGGGGGTCTCGTGGATCAGCAGGACACGACCGGCCGCCGAATGCTCGGGACGGCGCAGCCGCCATTCCAACGAGACTCGCAGCGAAGAAACACGGCCTTGTCAGCGCCCCAGGGTGCTTGACACACGATGGTGTGAATCGATTCCGGACTCTGTCGATGCGGCCCCGCGGTCACCGGGGAGACTGTGCCGGGGGCGCCGGTCAGCCTCTCGGCCGCACGCTCTACGCCCCGCTCGCCCGCCACACCAGCACGGCCATCCGCGCGGTGGCCCTCATCGTGCTCGGCGGCCTGACCACCGCCGTCCCCGCCCTCACCTCCGGCCCGTACGGCTGCGTGATCCGAAGCTGAACGCGGCCGGTGAACTCGACTGGTCACGGGCGTGCGTGGACGGTTCCCACGTTCGCGCGAAAAAGGGCGCAGGACGACGGCACGGGATCCTCCTCGTACGGCCGCGGTCGGACGGCCGGCAAGTCCGTACGCTGGACCGCCGACCGGCCGGAGATCCGGCGAATCCCCAGGGAAGCCCCGCAGGGGTGACACCGGACGGAACGCCGGTGCCGGCTCAGACCTCGGGGAGGGAGGGGTCGGGCGTCCACGGCCGGGGTGCGGTGACGGCCCAGCGCTCGTGGTCCCGCCAGTCCCCGTCGATGTAGAGATAGGCGGGCGACACCCCTTCGTAGCGGAAGCCAAGCCGCTGGACCAGGGCCAGGGACGCCTTGTTCGCCGGCTGGATGCAGGCCTCCAGCCGGTGGAGCCGCAGTTCGGTGAAGGCGTACCGAAGGGCGAGGGCGACCCCTTCGGTCATGTACCCGGACCCCGCGGACGGGGCGAAGGCCGCGTAGCCGAGGGACGCGCCCTGGTAGCGGCCCCGGATGATCGAGTTGATGTTGACCGTGCCCGCGGCCTCGCCGGTCTCCCGGACACGGATCAGGAACCCCTGGTTGGTGCCGTCGTCGAAGCGGCGCATCCAGTCCTGGAACGCCTCCGCCGTCGCGGGCAGTTGCATCCACGGCTGGTGCAGTGCGGAGCTGGCCCGCACGAGCGTGCAGAACTCGTCCTGATCGGAGCGGGTGAGCGGGCACAGTTCGACCCGCGGTGTCGTCGTGAGCATGGCCCCACGTTAGGGCCTGTCCGCGGCGGGCTCCGAAAGCCGGTACAGCTCGGGCACCGGGACCTTGACCGGTTCCTGGGTGGTGCGGGCGATCACGACGACCGCGGGCTCGTGCGGGTCCGGGTTCTCCTCGCGGTGGGGGACGAACGGGGGGACGAGGAAGAAGTCGCCGGGTGCGCCGGAGAGGCGGACCTCGCCGGTGCCGTCGTGGAAGACGAAGACGGGATGGCCGCTGACCACGTAGATCCCCGCCTCCGAATCGCCGTGATGGTGGTTGTCCGTCGAGCTGAGCGGCGGGTTCTCCACCAGCCCCATCCAGAGCCTCCTCGAACCGACCGTGCCGCCGCTGATGGCGGCGTGGCCGTCGAGCCGGCCGGAACGGACGTGGTGGACACGGTTGTTCAGCGGGGCGCCGTCCTGGCTCGTCATCGTGTGGTCCTCCGGGTTTTCGATGACCGTCTGTGGAGCCACAGACTGCGCCCGCAACTCCCTTGGCAGCAACCGAAGTTGCCGTTATGGCAAGCCTTCGAGGTGCCCGCCGTGGCAGGGGCGAGGACCCGGCGGGCGAGACTGCCGCACGATTGCCGCTGCCGAGTGCCGACCCCGCGTCTCCGGCGTACCTACGCTCCTGACTCCCAACCACCGTGAGACAGGAGTACGTCATGGAGAGTCCGACGCGTAGGGCGGCCGCGGCCGGTGCCGCCGCGTTGCTGGCCGCGGGCCTGGTGGCCGTGGTCGGTGCGGAGAGCGGGTCGGCGCCGGTCCGGTCCGACCGGATCACGACGGTGGCCCAGCTCAAGGAGAGCATCGGAGTCGCCGCCGAACTCGACCGGCAGGACGGGGCCGCCGAGATCGGCGGCAACACCGGCGGCCAGGCGACGCTCACGTCCCGCACCGCCTGCTGAGCCGGAGAGGTGACCACCGTGGGCGGAAACGAGCCGGTGCAGACGTGGTGCCCCAGCGGCGAGGCGCACACCCCGGAGTCCGTCGTCCTGGGCGTACGGTCCGGGCAGGACGGGAGCGTGGTCTATCTGGCCGACCCGGTGCCGGCGTCCGAGGTGCTCGGCGATGTCCCCCCGGACATCGAACCGCGCCGTATCCTGCGCTTCGCCTCGCACTGCGTGAGCGACTGCGTGAACCGCCGGGGCGCCGACTGCACGCTGGTCGAACGCGTCATGGCGCGGCCGGTCGCGCGTGAGGACGGCTCCGTCCCCCGGTGTCACCTGCGGCCCCGGTGCCAGTGGTGGACCCAGACCGGCGTCGCCGCGTGCCTGCGGTGCCCCGCGGTCGCGACCCGCCATCGCGTCGACGACACCCTGGCCGAACTGGTGGCCGACCCGGCCACGACGCAGGAACAGCTCGACGCCTGGATCGCGGCGGCCGGCTGAGCACCCTGCCGACCGCGTGGAGGCCCCGCCCATGCGGCCGGAGGCCTCCACGCGGTCCCTCTCCACCGGCCGACGGCGCTCCGGTGCCTCAGCCGAGCTCCGCCGGGTCACCGGTGGGGATCTCGAGCCGCTCGGCGAGGCTGGTGAGGGCCGCCCCGAGGGGAAGGGCCACACGGGAGAGGGCGTGGCGGTCGCCGCGCGTCGGATCCCGGTTGATGATCAGGACGGGCTTCCCCGCCTGGGCCGCCTGGCGGACGAACCGGAGGCCCGACATCACCGTGAGCGAGGAGCCGAGCACCAGCAGCGAGGCCGCCTCGTCGACCAGCCTGCGGCAGTGCTCGACCCGCCGGGCCGGGACGGCCTCCCCGAAGAACACCACGTCGGGCTTGAGGACGCCGCCGCAGTGCGCACAGGGCACCACCTGGAAGTCGCCGACCTGCTCGTCGGTCAGATCGGCGTCGCCGTCCGGGTTGATCCCGGCCGCCACCGGCCGGAAACCCGCATTGGCCTCCTCCAGTCGCCGCGCGAGCTCGCGGCGCGGGCTGTACGTGCCGCAGGAGAGGCAGACGACCCGGGCCAGACTGCCGTGGAGCTCCACGACCTCCCCGCTGCCGGCGGCCTGGTGCAGACCGTCGACGTTCTGGGTGATCACACCCGAGAGCAGACCGTGGCGTGCGAAGGCGGCGACGGCCCGGTGCCCGGCGTTGGGCAGCGCGCGACCGAAGGTGCGCCAGCCGAGATGGCTGCGCGCCCAGTACCGGCGCCGGGCCTGGGCACTGCCGGTGAAGTCCTGGAAGGTCATCGGGGTGTGCCGGCTGAGGCTTCCGCCCTGCCCCCGGTAATCGGGGATGCCGGACTCGGTGGAGATCCCCGCCCCGCTGAGCACCAGCACACCGCCGGTGTCCAGCGCGTCGAGGACCGGCCCCAGGTCCGTCGTACCCGGCGGCAGGTCCTCGTCGGGGGTCCAGCTCAGAGTAGGACGCATGCGCATGCCGCCAGGGTACGAAACGGCCCCCTGAACCGCTCCTCCACCGCGGACGGGGGCCGTAGCGCGACCGGGCCCCGCCGAGGCCGAGCGGGGGCGGCGGAGTGCGACAGGGGTGTCACAGGAAGCGCCCCGCTCGGATGACGGCGTCGGCGCCCGGCCGGTCCCCAGGACCGGCCGGGCCGCGACCCGTCAGTTCATGAGGAGGAGCCGCGTGCGGGAGACGAGCTTCCGGTTGACGCTGGTGCTCTGCACGAAGATGGTGAAGTCGTCGTTGTGGTCGGGCTTGACGCGCGTCTCCACGTCCGGCAGACCGAGCAGGGCCCGGGCCTGCGGCCCCGTGTACACCCGGTCCGTCTTCTTCTCCAGCACCGCGATCTGCTTCCGCGCCTGGATCTTCTCCGTCTTGCTCAGCTGGTAGAACGCGCAGCCCGTGCGGTACGTGTGCCCGGACTCGACCACCCACTCCCGGATCCCCGCGTCACGGGCCACCGGAATCAGCTGGTACTCCGACGGGTTCACCGGAGTGAGTCCGGCCGCCTCGATGGTCTCCTTGTTGACCGCCTCCCCGCCCGTGGAGAACACCGCCCGCGAGCCGCGAATGCCCTTGGTGCGCCCCACCATGAACTTCTCGGTGGCCTCGCGGATGACCTGCCCGGCCTCCTCCAGGCCCTGGGTGCTGGTGGCGTCCCAGACGGCGACGTTCTCTTTCGGGAAGCCGCAGTTCATGGCCTCTCGCTTGCCCATCTGGTCCGGTACGAGGACGGCGAGGGTCCAGTTGTCCTCCTGGGTCGCGATCATCTCGGCCATGGCGTCGACCAGTTCACGCGCGGTGCCGGCCGGGGCGTCGGGGCAGCGGTGACTGGCGTTCTCCTGGCCGTCCGTCAGGACGAACGTCAGGAAGCTGTGGTCGCCGTACAGCTGGGCGGTCTGCGCCAGCTCCCGCTGCGACTTCAGCGCGGCGGCCAGCAGCGCGGTCATGCCGCCGACCCGGTACAGCTGCTTCAGCGAGGGCATCCGCAGCACGTCCTTGTCGTAGATGACGCACTCCACCTTGTCGGCGAAGACGTACACCGTGACGCGGGTCTCCTGGTCCAGCTCCCTCGACCGGCGGGCGAGATAGGCGATCTGCTGGTCCGCCACCTCCACGACCTTGCGGCTCAGGTGCGACATCGACGAACTGGCGTCCAGCACAAGGGCGACGTGATTGATGTAGTTCTGGGTTCCGGACAAGACAGCTTCCCCCTCTTTCCGACTGGATGCTCCTACCGTCTCACCCACCACTGACAATCGGTCCCGGCTCCCGCACGGGGCGCGGAACCCACCCTTCCGATCACTCGGGGCGGTTGAAGCGGTGCGTCGCCCACAGCAGGGCGACGACGCCGCCGGCCAGGAGCAGGGCGGCTTCGAGGGGCAGGGGCGGTTGCCGGCCGGCCCACTCGATTCCCGCGGCGGCCGCCTGGTCCGGTACCCGCAGGGCGATGACGCGGCGGAGGAGGTCGACCGCGTACGCCAGGGGGTTGACGTCGGACAGCGCCCTGGCCCAGGCGGGCAGCGCGGTGAGGGGGAAGAAGCCGCCGGAGAGGAACAGCAGCGGCATCATCACCAGGCCGAGCAGGGTGTGGAACGTCTCGGCCCTCCGCAGGCTCACGGCCAGGGCCAGGGCCAGGGCGGTGACGGTGAAGGAGGCCAGGACCATCCCGGCGAGAAGCAGCACCAGGAGGACCGGGTCGTAGGGCAGGCCCGCCACGCCGGCCAGGCCGAGCAGGACGGCACCCTGGACGGCGGCGGTCAGGGTGCCGCCGGCGCAGCTTCCCAGGAGCAGGGTGGAGCGGCGGACCGGGGCCATCAGGAGCTCTCGCAGGTAGCCGCTCTCCCGGTCGGTGATCAGACGGATGCCGACCATGATGGCGGGCGTCTGCACCGTCATCATCAGCATGCCGGGGAAGAGGTAGGCCTGGTAGCCGACGCCCAGGGAGGACTGGGGGATGAGGGCGGCCAGTCCGCCTCCGAGGATGAGGAGGTAGAGCGCGGGGTGCAGCAGCATCAGCGCCGTGTGGGTGCGCTGGCCGGCGAGGCGCAGCAGATCGCGGTGGACCAGGGCGTGGACGGCACGCAGTTCGCGCCGCAGCCGGGTGGTCCGTTCGCCGCCGGTCGCCTCCGAGGACTCCCAGGTGAGGGTGCTCATCGGTCACCGCCCGTCTTCGCCGTGGCCGTGGCCGCGTACGAGGTGGGACGAGCGGCTGCCCGGCCGGGTTGCGGGGCGTCGAGGCTGCGGCCGGTGTGGTGGAAGAAGACGTCGTCGAGCGTCGGCGGGGTCGCGGAGGCGGCGTTCACCGCGATGCCGCTTGCCTCCAGGGCCGCGCACAGGCGGGGGATCCAGGCGCTGCCGCCCGGGACTCGCAGGGAGACGCCGCCCGCGTCGACGGTGACGGCTCGGCCGGGCGGCAGCAGGCGGCGTACGACCTGCCCTGCCGCCGCGTCGTCGCCGGTGCGGAGTACGACCAGGTCGTCCCCGATCTCGGCCTTGAGCGTGTCGGGTGCGCCCTGTGCCACCAGCCGGCCGTGGTCGATGATGGCGAGGCGATCGCAGTTCTCCGCCTCCTCCAGGTAGTGCGTGGTGACGAAGAGGGTGCTGCCGTGCCGTTCGCGCAGCGTACGCAGATGCTCCCAGACCTGGGCCCGGGCATGGGGGTCGAGCCCGGTGGTCGGCTCGTCGAGGAACAGCACGCTGGGGGCGTGCAGCAGCTGGCGGGCGATCTCCAGGCGCCGCCGCATGCCGCCGGACAGGGTGCGTACGGGGGAGCGGCGCCGGTCGGTCAGGCCGGCCGTCTCGAGGACCTCGGCGGTGCGCAGGCGGGCGTCGCGGCGGGGCAGGCCGTAGAGGCGTGCGTGGATGTGGAGGTTCTGTTCGGCCGTCAGGTCCGGGTCCACGGCGCTGTGCTGGAAGAGCATCCCGACCCTTCGCCGTACCGCGCGGGGCTGGGCGAGGACGTCGACGCCGGCCACCGTGGCACGACCGGCCGTGGGGCGGGCCAGCGCGCACAGCATGGCGATGGTGGTGGATTTGCCCGCCCCGTTGGGGCCGAGGAACGCGAAGGTCTCCCCTCGCTCCACGTCCAGGTCCAGGCCGTCCACGGCATGGGTGGTCGTGCCCTCCGGTCCGGGGTAGCTCTTGACCAGACCTCGCGTGCTGATGGCGTACGCGGACTCGGGAAGGTCTTCTGGGGCGGGTGGGCTCGCCGGGGCGGCCGTCCTGAGGGCCGCTGGGGCGAGATCGTCATCGCCGACGTGTCGCTGCATGGGTCTGGTCCTCGTCTGGGGGTTCGCCGGGTCGGCGGCCCCCGAAGCGTGGCCGGCCACGCTTCGGGGGCATGCTGCTGTTCCGGTCGTGATTCCGGCCGGCGGCTGCCCGGGACAGCCGCCGGCCGGATGGTGGTGCCTGTCCTAGGCGCAGCTGATGCCGATGCAGACGGTGTTGAGGAGGGTCAGCAGACCGACGCACTCACACGTCTCGCCGTACGGCAGTCCGTCGACGCCGACGGGCTCGGTCTCCGGAAGGGCGTGGAGGCGGGCCAGCAGTTCGAGGTCCTGGTTCTCCATGGTTTTCTCCTTCTCTGAGATGGCGGCAGCACTTTTCTGCCGCTCGACCCGGCATCCGGAGCATCCGGCACCGGGAGTCTGTGGGGAATGTCCGCAGGGGGAAGGCCGGGACGACGGCGGACGCGTCGATCCCGTTCGCGGAACGCCGTTCGCGGAGCGGCTCGTGACTCGTGGTTGGCGGTTCGCGGAGGAGGGGCGGGGTCGCTGCGTCGGGCTCCCGCCCCCCGGCCGCTCAACCCCGCTGCTCGACCATCCAGTGTCGAGGGCCGCTGTGACGGGTCCTCAGGAGGAAGGCGAGGATTCCGGCGGAACCGTCGCTCCAGCTGGTCGAGACCTCCCCGTACTCGTTGGGGAAGACCACGTGTCCCTGGCGCCGGGTGCCCTCGGCCAGGATGAGGCCCGCCACTTCCTCGGTCATGTCCCGGTGGACGGGGTCTCCCGTGGCGCCGGCCAGGTCGAGGAGGAAGTCGCCGTTGCCCGCCAGACCGTGGCACTGGGCGAGCGGGGCACGGGAGGCGCGTTCCGCGACGGCGTGGGCGCTGCCGCGGGCGAGGTCGCCGAACCTGTCGTCCCCGGTGGCCTGCCACAGCCGGACGAGGAAGGTGCCGATGCCCGCCGCGCCGTGGCACCAGTACGGGGCCGTGGGCAGGTCACCGGACTGGGCGGGCCACTGCGCCGCTTCGCCGATGCGTACGGCGTCGGTCACGAGGCCCTCCCCGACCTCCAGGGCCGTCGCCCTGTGGTCGGGCTGCCGGGAGAGGTCCGCGGCGGCGAGGAGGAAGCAGCCGATGCCGGCCGCCCCGTGGGCGAAGCCGAGATAGCGTTTGCCGCCCTCGGGGGAATCGGCTTCCGCGGGAACCGGCCAGCCCACTCCGGAGGGCTCGCGCCGGGCGGCGGCGGTCAGCCGGTCGGCCGCCTCGACGACCAGGTCGGCGAAGCGGGTGTCCCCGGTGCGCTGCCACAGATGGAGGGCGGCGATTCCGCTGCCCGCGGTGCCGTGGGTGACGTCGTGATGGGGCGTCGCCTGCGGGGGTGCCAGCGCCAGATCCAGCGCGTGCTCGACGAGCCGTCGGTCGTCGATGGCGCGTCCGGCGTCGTACAGCGCCCACGCGGTGCCACGGCCGCCGAAGTGCAGACCGGGGCGTGGGGAGCGGACGTCGGTGCGGTCCGCGATCCAGCGGCCCGCGGTGGAGAGCAGCCCGGGCAGGCGGGGGTCGCCGGTGAGCTCGAAGTACCGCGTCAGCACGGCCAGGACCCCGGCCGCCCCTTGCTGGACGGTGCACGGGTCGCTCTCCCCGGTCAGCGTCGACACGGGCCACAGCCGGTCGCCCGCCGGAGTCATCGACTCCACGAGGTGATCCACGAGCCCGGCCACCACCTCGTCCGCCGTCCGGCCTTCCGGCACCGGGCCGGTGACGGCGGAAGGTCCCGGCCTCCGCACGACGGTCGTGTCCGCGCTCCCCGGCCGCGCCGTCGGGTCCGCCTTCCGCAGCGCCTCCCGGGCCCTGGACGGGTCCCACCGCTCGGCCGGATCGTCCCTCATCAGTCCGAGGATCATGTCCACCACCCCGTCCGGCAGCCGCAGCGGCCGGGTGCAGGCCGTGAGCCATGCGGCGAGCCGCTCCTCGGCCGGCCTGCCGACGGGCTCCTCGGGCAGCAGGTTCGGGACCTTCCCGGCCAGGACGAAGCACGCGGTGGCGCCGAGGCTGTAGTAGTCGGCCGTCGGACGGACGGGCGCGTCGGCCAGGCGCTCGGGGGCGCTGAAGCCGGGCGTTCCCACGCGGGTCGGCAGAGCGGCCTCGTCCGCCAGGACCGCGAGTTCCAGGTCGATGAGGCACAGCTCACCGTCCGGGCGGACCATGACGTTGCCCGGGGTGAAGTCCCGCAGGACCAGGCCGTGGGCGTGTGCCTCCGCCACCAGGTCCACCAGGCGCGCGACCTGCGCCAGCGCGTCGGCGCGGTACCGCTCGCCGCCCACGTCGCGGAAGTGCTCGGCCACCCAGGTGCGCAGCGTCACGCCCGGCACCTCGTCCTGGGCCAGGAAGAGATGCCCGGCGTGCTCGAACAGCGCCACCGCTTCCGGAGCCAGCCCCGTGCCCTTGAGCTTCTCCAGCGTCCGCGCCTCGGCGCGCAGCCAGTCCCGGACGTCGCCGCCGGAGGCGTCGCCCTCCACGTGCGGCCGGGCCTCCTTGATCACCACGCCCGCGCCCGTACGGGCGTCGCTGCCCCGGTAGACGCCGCCCTTGTTCGTCTGCCGGATCGCCTCCCGCACCGCGAAGCGGCCGCCGAGCACCACCGGGCGACTCGTCGCCTCCCCGCCCTGCGGCGCCACCGGCACCGAGGCGGGGAACGGACAGACGGCCCAGGGCGGCGGTGCGTACCGGCCGGTGCGCTTGTCCTCCACGGGGTTGCCGTCGGGGTCCTCGATGAACCACACCAGCAGGCCGTCGTCCGACAGTCGCCGCCGGCCGACGAAGGCCCCGTAACGGTAGTGCACCAGACTGTGCGCGGCGTAGGGCTGGTCGGACAGGATCCGCGGACCGGCCAGCCCCGCCGTCGCCGCGTGCAGGTCCCGGGCGAGCGCGGCCGCCTCGGCGTCGGAGCGCGGATAGACGGTGATGAACTTGCCCGAGCTGCCGCGCGGCGTCGCCCTGGAGTTCAGCGCGCTGACCTGCTCCAGCGACCGGGCGAACTTGAAGCCCGACTTCTCCCGCAGCAGCACGCCCAGGGCCCTGGTGAGGACCTCGGGCGCGGAGGCGGCCGTGGCCGACACGTGCAGCTTCCACCCCTGCTCGCGCCGCGTCGCGGGCACGGGCGCCACCCGGCACCACATCTCGTCCGTCTCGACCGCCCAGCGCGCGGCCGTACCCGTGGCGTGCAGCGCCTGACGGAGCAGGTCTTCCAGTTCGACTTCGGTAGCGTGGCTCGTCATTGCGTGTCGTCCCTCTCAACGGTGAGAACCGCTGACGGGAAGGTGCCCGATGACATAAACAGACCAACACACACCCACCCGGATTCACTTCATCCAGCGAGCGCACGACGCGGTACCGCCAGGAGGGGGGCGCGCGCTCCGGCGCAGAAGAAAGCGCCGGGGCGCACGAAGCCGCGCCGGGCGGTCGGAGTCGGCCACGACGTAGCGACCGGAGGCGATCTGTTCGAGGGGTGGGTGGTGCACGTGTTCCACAGCCCCATGGCCCGGCCGGGAGCCGGTGACATGGGTGAGGCCGCCGCTCGGGTGAGCGGGTCCGGCGACCGCGTGGTCGTACGCCGTCCCCGGGGCGGCGGTGAGTCGGCGACGAGTCGGACATGGGCGGCACGGCCAGGTCTGGCCGGAGGTTTGCGCGACAGCGATCCAAGGCCGCCGAGCCGGTCCCGCGAACGGGCGTCCCGTGAGCAGGCGTCCCGCGAGCGGGCGGGGAAAAGGAGCGGGTCCGAGGGCGTAGCCTGCCCCCGGACCCTGTCGATGCCGCTCACATCACACGCCGGCACGCTTGAGGACCCGGGTCATTCGTCATTGCGTCGCGTCCTGCCTTTGGACCACCGCCGATCGAGCTCGGCGGACCAGATTCGAACTGGCATTTCGACGCACCAGGGCCCGGGCCCGGTCGATCCGGCGATGAGCGGCGCATGCTGAGTCTGGAGCAATAGTCTGAGATTGACCGCGGTCTGCCTCTGCCTGGTTGGGCCATCCCGACGGGAAGTGTCGGGAGGAGGACTCGAACCTCCACTGGAACCGCGGATGTCACGACAAGGCTCAGCTTCAGCTTTGCGCTCCTCGCGCACCCCGGCCGTGTTCTGGCCGGGGAGTCTGTGGTGTCCCCGCTACCCGAAGAGGTAGCCGAAGACGGCGTCGCCGACCCGCTGGTCGGTGACCTCGGCGCTGTTCGCCTCCTCGCGGGCGAACTTCACCGCCTGCTGGAGCTTCTCCACCCGCTCCAGGAGTTCGTTGACCCGGCGCGCGGGCAGCGCGCCCGAGAACTTCACCGTGGTCCAGTACCCGACCGGCACGTCCTCGTAGTAGACCTCGACCTGGGCCGGGTGCTTGTCCGTCGCCTCCGCCTTGACGTGGTTGCGCGGCACCTTCTTCGTCCGGACGGTGCGCACGATCTCGGTCTTCCACGCGTCCGTTGAAGGGTCCTGCGTCCACGACTCCGCCGCGTCCAGCACCGGCAGCTTGCGGACGAAGGTGTTGATGTCCGTCAGCTGCTTCTCCAGGAACAGCAGGTACGCCACGGGCACCTGGCCCACGAGCACGCGCCCGTCGACCGTGATGTCCGCACGTGCCTCGCAGTTCGCCCAGTCCTTGGTGGCCGTCACGTCGAAGAGACGGGTCAGCGCCCGCGCGGTGTCGCGCAGCACGTCCTCGGCCTTCACCTGCACCAGGGTCGACTCGGGCGGCAGCTGCTCGCCCTCCTCGTCCTTCGGCTGGTAGGTACGGGAGATGCCGGCGAGCAACGCGGGCTTCTGCAGGCCGTGGTGCGCCGCCGTCAGGTCCTGATGCGCCCGGGACTTGACGCCCTTCTCCACTGCGATGATCTGGTTGAGTTTCGTTGCCACGTCGCCGACCTTAGGGCGGGAACCTCGGGCCGGTCGAACGGTTTTCCTCACCGAAGAGACATCCGGCAGCCGGAACGAATCCGACGCGAACCCGTGAGCAAGGTTCAGGAGTTGACCACAAGAGGGGTTGACGGGGTCCACCGCCTTCATAACTTCACACCTTGATATAAGCCTTGCCGTCTTGCGGTGCGCACGGAGGTCCAGGCCCGCACGGGCGGCGACGACCAGAAGCGGAGCCACCGGCCGTCCTGAACCTCTTTTCCCTGTACCCCTCTTCCGAGGAGCCCGCATGCCGCACCCGCGCCGCCGAAGAAGGGCGGGTGCCGCCGCGCTCGCCGCCACCGCGGTCCTCGCCGGGCTGCTCGCCGGAGCCGCGCCCGGCGCCGCCGCCGGCGCCGACGGAGACCCGGCTCCCCCGGGCCGTCGACCGCTTCGAAGGGAAGGTCCCCTTCGCCGGACCGCCCGCCGAGGGCCTCTTCACCTGGGGCAGCGACACCGACGACCACCCCGCGCTCACCCTCGCCGAGCGCGCCGACGCCCCCGAGGGCACCAAGGTCCTCGAAGGCGGCTACGACATCAGCGGCTGGGGCGGATTCACCCATGACTTCGCCTTCGACCGGCCCGCCCAGGACTGGACCGCCCACCAGGGCATCCGCTTCTGGTGGTACGGCCGGAACCCTGCCGGCCGGCTCCGGAAAGCGGATCAGCTTCGAGCTCAAGGACGGCGGAGCGAACGACGAGGCCTCCGAACTCTGGACGACCTCCTTCACCGACGACTGGGAGGGCTGGCACCTCGTCGAGATCCCCTTCTCCGAGTTCCACTACCGCGCCGACTACCAGCCGGTCGGAGGCATCGACCAGGTCCTCGGCCTCGACCGCATGTGGGGGTACGCGCTCACGCTGCCGACCGGCGCGCCCGGCCGCTTCGCCCTCGACGGCGTCGAGCTGTACGGGAAGGCGGACCCCGCCCTCCACACCCGGGTCACCACAGGGGTTGTGGTCCACCCCGTCGACGAAGGAGGCACCGCCCGCATCGACGTCTCGGTGACCACCACCGGCTCCGCGCCCACCGGCGAGCCCGTCACCGTCACGTACACGACGGACGACAGCGGCCCCGCCGAGCGGGGGAAGGACTACTCCCCGGTGTCCGGCAGCCTCGTCTTCCCCGCCGGTACGCCGTCCGGGGCGACCCGCTCGATCACCGTGCCGACCCTGGAGGACGGGCCCGCCGAGGAGGCCGAGACGATTCCGGTGAAGCTGACCGTCGACGGCGCCAAGGCACCCGCCGAGACACCGGTCGTCGTCATCGACGCGCACGGACTGCCCTATCTCGACGAGCGCCTGCCGGTGAGGAAGCGCGTCGCGGACCTCCTCTCCCGGATGACGCTCCGCGAGAAGGCCGGCCAGATGACCCAGGCCGAGCGCAACGCCCTGCGCTCGCCCGGCGACATCGCGGGCTACGGCCTCGGCTCCCTGCTCTCCGGCGGCGGCTCCGTCCCCACCCCCAACACGCCGGAGGCGTGGGCCCGCATGGTCGACGCGTACCAGCTGCGCGCCCAGGCCACCCGACTGCAGATCCCGCTGATCTACGGCGTGGACGCCGTGCACGGCCACAACAACGTCGTCGGCTCGACGATCATGCCCCACAACATCGGGATCGGCGCCGGACGTGACCCCGGCCTCACCGCCAGGACCGGCGCCGTCACCGCTCGGGAGGTGCGGGCCACGGGCGTGCCCTGGGACTTCGCCCCCTGCCTGTGCGTGACCCGGAACGAACGCTGGGGCCGCTCCTACGAGTCCTTCGGCGAGGACCCGGCGCTCGTCACCGCCATGGAGACCGTGATCGACGGGATGCAGGGCGCGCCGGACGGCCGGGACCTCGACCGGAACGACAAGGTGCTGACCACCGCCAAGCACTTCGTGGGCGACGGCGGCACCGCCTACGGCTCCTCGACCACCGGTTCGTACACGATCGACCAGGGCGTCACCCGCGTCACCCGCGAGGAGCTGGAGGCCGTCCACCTCGCGCCGTTCGCCGAGGCCGTGAAGCACGGAGTGGGCACGGTCATGCCCTCGTACTCCTCGCTCGACGTCCTCGGCGACGACCGGGGGCCCGTGAAGATGCACGCTAAGAGGTCCTAACAAAGGCGTTGGACGTGTCGGTGGGTGATCAGGCAGGTGGCGAGGCCGAGGAAGGCCTCGTGGATGTCGTCTCGTCGCTCCCAT